>JAGLNZ010000151.1 GCA_023139225.1 Desulfobacula sp.
GGCGGTGTCCATTATGAAAAAGCAATGAAAAAAGAATCGACATCTAGACTTTTGCAGCATGGCAGCTTTCTGGAGCTGCTATTCTGGTCTCCCCAGGAAACAAAAATTATCACCTTTGCTCCTTTAAGAGCTGAAGAAAAAGTGTTACCAGCCTTGGCAGGGCCTGCACTGGGTGTTGTTGAAATTGTCCGGGATGTTTCCAATGATTATAAAAAAGTGGTCAGGCTTCAAGGACTCACTGTCGGGTCCTGTTTTATTGTCATGGGGATACTTTTCTTAGTACTTCGGTTTGTTGTTAAACATGGAGAAAAAATTATAGAGCGAAGAGCTGAAGAAAGGCTTAAGCTTGAAGAAAAACTGCGCCGGGCTGAACACTTGTCTGCTATTGGTGAAATGACAGCCGGGGTATCACACGAAATAAGAAATCCACTTGGAATTATAAAAAGCAGTGCTCAATTATTAAAAAAAAAGATGGCAAAACTGGACGCCAAAAGCAGCATACCCGATATAATCGTCGAAGAGTCCGGCAGGCTTGATAATATTATTACGGATTTTCTTGATTTTGCCAGGCCTAAAATCCCGAATCTTCATCCCTGTAGAATTGAAGAAATCATAGAAAAAAATATTGCCTATCTTACCCCCCAGATAGAGGATAATAATTTCAACATTGTCAAAGAAATATCAAAAAATTTGCCTGAAGTATTGGCTGACAGTGCAATGCTTTATCAGGCATTTTTAAATATTTTAATCAATGCATTCCAGTCCTTGAAAAATGATGGTTGTATTACCATACAAATAAAGGTTGATTCCGGCAGTATTGTTATTAATTTTATTGATACCGGGAAAGGAATTTCAGAAAAGGTCTTAAAAAAAATATGGACACCATTTTTCACCACAAAAGAGGCTGGAACAGGATTAGGCCTTGGTATCGTAAAGAATATGATTGAAGCCCACAACGGAACAATTGCAATCACCAATACTAAAACAAAAGGCGCGAATGTAGAAATTACACTTCCGGTTCAGGAGACTTAACTTAAATGGAAAATATTCTGATTGTTGACGATGAAAAAAACTACCCCATGATAATAGGAGAACTCCTTGGGGAAGAAGGCTATACATCCTTAACAGCTTCCAGTGGAATGGAAGCATTGGATATTTTGAATAATGAGCTAATAGACCTGGTTTTGACCGATGTAAATATGCCCGGGATGAGCGGTATCCAGTTACTTGAAAAAATTAAGGAAATCAATCCGGATATCCCCGTAATCATCATGACTGCTTACGGCAGTGTTGAAAAAGCTGTAGAAGCTATGCACAAAGGTGCATACACATTTATTCTTAAGCCTTTTGAGAATCAGGCGCTTATTGCACACATTGCCAAGGCAATCTCGGTTTACAGGATTGTTCAGGAGAACAGTATTCTCAGGGACGCAATCAGCTCAAGGTACAGCTTTGATAATATTATCGGGAAAAGCAAACCCATGCAGGAGATTTATGAAATTATCAAAAAAGTCGCCCCTTCAAATGCCAGCTTTCTTATTGAAGGTGAAAGCGGCACTGGAAAAGAGCTGGTTGCAAAATCAATCCATTATAATAGTTTAAGAAAAAACAAATCTCTGGTTGCTGTAAACTGCTCTGCATTTGCTGAAACGCTTTTAGAAAGTGAGTTATTCGGTCATGAAAAAGGGGCTTTCACAGGGGCAAGCACTATGAAAAAAGGCCGGTTTGAACTTTCCGACAAGGGAACCCTCTTTCTTGATGAAATTGGTGAACTGCCCATATCCCTGCAGGTAAAATTATTAAGGGTTCTTCAGGAAAAAACTATTGAACGAGTTGGAGGGACTTTGTCTATCCCGGTTGATTTCCGTCTCATTGCAGCCACCAACAAAGATCTTGAAAATGAGGTAAAAAATGGTAATTTCAGAGAAGATCTCTATTACAGGCTTAATGTCGTCAAGACTGTCATTCCTCCCCTTCGAAAACGGTCCGAGGATATTCCTCTGCTAATCAACCACTTTATTGACAAATATACCAAAGGGCCGCACTCCTCAGGTAACGTATCCGAAATCAGCCATGAGGCTGTCAAGATTTTATGTGATTACCAGTGGAACGGCAATGTAAGGGAACTTGAAAACATGATAGAACGCTGTGTCATTCTTTGCAGCAGCGATATAATTACCCCGTCCGATCTTCCATTGCAAATCAGACAGAGTATGCCTTCCACACTTGATCTAGATGGGATTCCTGAGGGTGTGGGCCTTGCTGAAACTCTGGCAGCGGTGGAGAAAAGAATGATACAAAGAGCGATGAAACTTTCAGGAAACATACAGACAAAAGCAGCTCAACTTTTGGGAATAGGGAAAAGCGGGTTGAATCAAAAACTAAAAAAGTTCAACCTTGATAAATAGATTACGCTGAAACTACTTTTTTGATATATAATCAAGCAGCAGGATCAAATGTCTTGACTTCTCTTTCCAATCTGTCACCTAACTGCATTTTGGCCATTTCAGTATCATAGTGAACCTGAATTCCGGTCCAGAAATCAACAGACATCCCAAAATAATGTGCCAACCTTAGAGCAGTATCAGCACTGATTCCTCTTTCAAATCGAACAATTTTATTTATTCGCATGGCAGGAACGCCAATATCTTTAGCAATTCGATACTGGCTTATACCCATTGGTTTTAAGAACTCTTCAAGCAATATTTCACCAGGGTGTGTAGGGGGGAAATCTCTCATAATTGCACCTCCTTAATGATAATCAACAATTTCAACACCATGCACGCCATCCGCTTTCCATTCAAAACAAATGCGCCATTTTTTATTAATGCGTATGCTGTGTTGCCCCTTTCGATTGCCACTGAGTGTTTCCAGTCGATTTGCAGGCGGTACTCTAAGATCATTTATTTTAGCAGCTCTATGAAGCATAATTAGCTTCCTTTCAGCCAACCTTTGTATATCCTGTGGCAATTTTTTAGAAAAAAGACCATTAAATATAAATTTGGTTTCTTTGCATTTAAAGTCTTTTATCATGGTCAATATAGTAACCCATAAGAATATTATCGTCAAGGGGTATCATTTTTTATAAAGAATACAAAACTGAGAATTCCGCATCTTATGAAAAGTTCCCATGCCTACTCTGCCTATCCCTCTTGTGGCTTTCATACTTATGGCATTTTCATATACCTCTTTTATGTTTCTTAGAAGAAATAATTTATTGAAAATTATATAAGGACTCAAAAGTAACCTTTTTAACTTCTCCAAATAAGCGGTATCACCTGCTTCATTTGGCTTGTTGATTTTTTCCACAAGGGTCAAACGTAGACCTGACCCCATTTTTTATCGTGGTAGGATCAAATCCGATTTATATCAGTCGCATAGAAGAGGAGAGTCGGCTTTTTTGCTTTTGGTCTGCATAAACAGCACACAAAGGAAGCAAGATGATTAATCCTAAAATCCAAAACCAATACATTGCAGCAAGGGATATTTTGTCTGGATCTGTTAATTTGCTCATGAACGCATACAAAAACAAATGCAGAAGATAAAAAAATAATGGTGCCCGGCCAAGAATGGCCAATGGCGTTAACAGTGAACCGGCCTTTTTTTCTAAGAAATTGAAAAAACTTAAGACTATAAGGTTGATCCCAAGCGTAATCAGCAGCAAAGAAATACTTGGCGGATATTTCACAACATTAAGAAAGCCAATGAGACCCTCTTCACCTGACATGCGGATATTACCGAATCCTCCAATAATCCGAACAATCAAAAACAGGACAATCAAAAAGACACCTAAGTTTAAAGAAAAATACGGATTCCTTGTTTCCCGTAATTTAAAATATTTGCCAAATGCCATTCCAAGTGATGTAACACCCAACCAGGGCATAACAGGATAGAGAACAAACATACCCGCACCCGGGGTATACCCGGGAAGTAGCCAGATCCGAAGATGAAGCGGGTAAAGGACATATCCTTTTGTTTCCGGGAGCAATACCTCTGTCATTGCGACAAGTAAAAAGCCGGATAATACCAAAATAAAAGGCGGAAGCTCCAGCAGCAAGATGCCCAAAAGCATGGAACACCCAAGTGCAAACAGTACACCGAAATAAAGGGGCATCTCTCCAAAACCAAAACTCCAGGCAGGATTTTCCATTAAAAACTGGAATCCGATTAAAAGTGCCCCCCGTTTGACAAAATAAAGGTAAATTCGAGAACGTGTCCACCCTTTGGCTTTTCTGGATGCGTAAAGAAAGATCATGCCGCTCCCCATTAGGAAGAAAAAACCGGGTGCTGCCAAGTGGCTGACAAACCGTGTCATAAAAGCAAAAAGATCCCCCTGGTATTGGGTGAATTGGCCTATCCAGATTTCATACCCGCCTTTTGACACACAAAGAAAGTTTCGGGCATGGTCCAGGGCCATGAATACCATAATAAATCCGCGCAGAGCATCCATTCCAAGAAATCTTTGAGTGTGTTCAAGGGATAAAAGGGTCTTCAGTTTCATTACCCAACCTTATTCATTATTATTCCTGTTAGAGATCAAATCCTTTAAAGCAACTTTTCGAAACCCTGTGGTTTTTAACAACTCTTTTTTCACTTCTAATACATATGGTGTGTCATACTGACGATTGTAATATACAATTTATCCGGAGATTCCGAAGATCATAAACAAAAGAATATATTGTGAACGAGTTTTAGTGTGTCGCCTTTAAAACTGATGTCGTAGATACCATAATCGGATTCTCTATGGTGCCCGTTTTTGAAAGCATTTTATTTGCGAGTTTATACCTATTGCTTATCCAGTTGCCTTTGTCAAGTTTTCCATAGTTAAAGTTGGTAGAAATCAAAAAACCATTTCCTTGGATTTTCTTTTATAGGTTAGCTCACCATCAGCTCCTGGGTGAATCACCACGGCATCCCCTGATTTATCGGCAAAGGCAAAATGGATCTGATAATCAATCGATAAATAGTATAAAAAATAATATACAGTTCAAAATTTTAAACTATTTTTAAACTTATCATTTTAGTTATATTTATAGACAGTTAACAATAAAATCCATTTAATTCATTAAAAGTGAGTTCAAAATCTTGAACTCTTTGTCATTATTTTTCAATTTAGCTGTGGTAAAGAAAGAGTATTAAAATTCCAGATAACAATAAAATAGCAATAATTTCAGATAATTAAAAAAAATCTTGGGAATGAAAATTATTTTACATATTTTGGCAGGGAAATTGCAGTATAAATTTTATACTAACGTAATGTTAGTTTTTTCATCTTTTTTCCTTTTCTTAAAAAGGCTGCAGCGGCAAAGCTAAGCAGCCTTTTTAAGTTCAGATCACTTTATTTCATCAATTTTGCTTTTGGCAATTGGCTTATACATTGAATTTTCATATTCCGTCACAATTTTTTCATACATTTTTTTGCTCTCAACCGTATTATTAGCACTTTCGTACAACATGGCCAGTGTAAATCTTGCTTCATCTTTCAAAAGGTCGGTTTTCCCTTGCTCTATTTGAAAAAAATACTGCTTTGCTTCTTCAAACTCTTTTCTGGCAAGGCATACATGCCCCAGCGATGCTAAAAGAAAATTTTCCATCAGGGCTTCATTCTTAAACACCTCAAGGGATTGTTTATAATATTTATAACTTTGGTCAAATTCTGAAGCTTCATAACAAATTTTGGCAAATTTAACCAACGCCTGCCTTCCTGCAATTGTATTGGCATAATCCGTAAAAATAATTTGAAAATCATTTTTGGCGGCAAGATATCCTTTATCCGGATCATTGGCTTTTGCATATTTGGTTAATGCCTGACTGACAAGTCTGGCAGCACTGTTTTCAGCCCTTTTAAAACTGTACATTACCCCTGAAAAAACCACTGCCACCAAAACAACGGCAGTCGCAATCAGGATCAATTGTTTTTTATATTCTTTTACATAGGTCATTGCCTTTAAAAGATTTTCCTGAAAAGGATCTAATTGTTCAAGTTCCTTTTTCCGTTCATTTGACACTTTCTGATCTGCCATTCTTCCATTCCGCCTTAAAATATATTAATAAATAATAATTACCATACAAGTGTTTTATAAATCCAGCCTATATCCCCATCAGCATGCTCAATTTTAATCCAGTTGCCTTTTCTTGAAAGAACCTTAAACGGCACACCTTTTTCAACTGTGAACAAAATACTGCTCTTGGTATTTGGTTTGGATCGGACATTGCATTTGTTTTTAATCGTAATAACACCTTCCAGCTTGCCTAAAAGGGATTTATGAAGCCATGCCACATCATTTTCAAAATCCTTTATTTTATACCAGTTGCCCTTCTTTTGGACAATTGTGACAGGATGGTATTGCTCAACCTGCCATAACACATCATGTTTCGTCCCGGGGCCTGACCGCATATTGGCAATATCGGCCGTAACACAAAGTCTTTGTTGTGCAAAAACCAGACCTGGTAAAATCAAAAAAACCGCCATTATGGCCGGCATTGCTTTAGTAATTTTAATGATGACTTCAATATTTAAACGCTTCATAAAAAGCCTCCGTATTATTCTTTCAACCAAAGCCTAGCATCATTCCCGTTCGGTATACCAAAAAAGACATGCCCCATGCAACCATAGTTGTATATATCAGGTTAAAACCGGCCCATTTTGCTGAAGTTTCCCTGTAAATAGTTACTACAGTCGCAAAACAAGGCACATACAATAAAACAAAAACCATCATTGAGAGTGCAGAAAGAGCTGTCATACCGGAATTTTTAAGTGCTTTTTCAAGCGCCTCACTCTCATCATTGCCAACACCATATAACACACCCATTGTACTGACAACAACCTCTTTTGCAACAAAACCTGTAACAAGTGCAACACTTGCCCGCCACCCTATTCCAATGGGTTCAAATACTGCCTCTAGCGCTTTACCAATTTTACCGATATATGATTTGGATACCCGTTCCTGCTCTTTTCTATTATTAATATCTTTCAATAACAGCGTTAATTGCCGGTTTAATTGTTCAGTCTCATGATCAGCCGCCAAAGTGATTCTTTGGGAATAATCATATTTTACGGCATTGATCTTTTCATCATAATCCACAGAATAGGAAATTGTTCTTGGAAAACTTGAAAGTGCCCATATAATAATTGAACCGATAAGAATAACACCACCCATTTTTTTTAAAAACATTTTGCCTCTATCCCACATGTGGATCAAAAGACTTTTTAACATAGGCATTCTGTATGGCGGCAACTCCATAATAAACGGGGCCTCTACACCTTTAAAGAAAACAGCCCTTAAGAGTCTGCCGGATAAAATAGCAATAACAATACCAGTAAAATACAGGCCGAAAATAACGGTACCGGCCTTTTCAGCAAAAAAACTGCCGGCCAGGACAATATAAACCGGAAGCCTTGCCGAGCAGGACATAAATGGTGTCATCAGAATTGTTAAAATCCGGTCTTTCTCACTCTCCAGGGTTCGCGTGGCCATAATCGCAGGCACAGTGCAGCCAAACCCCATTAACATAGGAATAAAGGATTTTCCGTGAAGCCCGGATGTATGCATCACCCGGTCCATTAAAAAAGCAGCTCTTGCCATATAGCCGGTATCCTCAAAAAGAGCAATGCAGAAAAACAGGATAAGAATATTGGGAAGAAAAATTATGACACTGCCTATTCCCGCGATGACACCGTCTAACAAAAGATCTTTTAACATGGATGGCGGCATGATCTTATCAAGGCTGCCCGACAGCGCCGAAACTGCCATATCTATCCATTCCATAGGATATGCACCAAGGGAGAATGACAATTGAAACATGGCCCATATAAAAAAAATAAATACGGGTATTCCCAAAAATCTATCCGTAAGGACAAGATCAATATTTCGTGACATATCGATACGTTTAGTGGCAAGATTGCTTATAGTTTCTTTTGCAATCCCTGCAATAACTCCATACCGGTCATCGGTCAGTACAATCTCAAAATCATCTTCAAACAAATCATAAATTCTTTTGCGACACTCCCCTGCTGTTTGAAAAACCTCTTTTGATACCTGTGATGACAGATTCTGAAATCTTGTTTTAACAATTTTATCATCTTCTAGAATTTTAATTGCATTCCATCTCAATGCACCATCAATATCTATTTCACTTTGGAGAATCCCGGTTTCAATCTTTGAAATACATCCTTCGATCTCCTGACCGTATCTGATATCCCGACTTTTTTTCCCTTTACTAAACCGATTAACTTCCTCAATAGCCGCCTCAACAAGATTATCAATACCTTTATTTTTATTTCCAATGGTGAAGACGACAGGCAATCCTAACAATTGGGATAATTTTTTTTCATCAATTTTGATCCCTTTTGCCTGGGCAACATCCGCCATATTCAGTACAAATAAAGCGGGATGCCCAAGTTCAAGAATTTGAATAGCAAGAAAAAGGCTTCGTTCAAGATTCGAGGCATCAATAATACTGATAACGATATCCGGATTTTCATTTAAAATAAAATCCCTGGCCGTGATTTCTTCAATTGAGAATGGCGTAAGGCTATAGGTACCCGGAAGATCAACAATCCTCAAGTCATAATCTTTATGTTTTAACTTTCCTTCTTTTTTCTCCACAGTGACGCCCGGCCAGTTTCCCACTTTCTGCCTGGCGCCGGTGAGGGTGTTAAATATTGTTGTTTTGCCGCTATTGGGATTCCCGGCAAGGGCAATGGTCAATTTCTTAGTCATATTACATTTTTTTAAATCTTACCTTTTCAACAAAAATATTTGCAGCTTCCTCAACCCGAAGCGATAAATGATATCCTTTGATAACTAATTCAATGGGATCTTTTAGTGGTGCATATTTTTCGACATATATGACCGATCCCCTGTTGATTCCCATTTCAAGCAATCTGCGTCTTAAAACGCTTTCTCCTGAAACCTTTCGAATAATTCCTTCCTGACCGGTTTTCATTTGGCTGAGCAACATGGATGCTTGAAGGATATCCTTGGGTTCCTGGTAATCATCATGGTTTTGTATTCTTACCTGATCAAAGGGTTGAACCCTTATTTTTTCTGCCATGCCCTTACCTAAAACCAAACGGTTTTCTCCTACCGCAATCACCACCTGACCACCAAACCCGGCAGAGACAATTTCAACTAAATCCCCAATTTTAAGCCCCATTGAAGAAATCCGCAACTGCATATTTTTGCCGGCATCAAAATCTTTGACAATCAGCTTCTCCCCTTGTTTTGCCTTATGAAGTGAAACTATCGTATTGCGATGTTCCATACACTTGGAACAAATGCCGTATATTTCCATTTTATGCTGAAGCATATGGAACCCATAAGCATCTGCAACCTTGTGCTGTTGTTTTTCTATCGCCTCATCCTTAAATTCCAGAATGCTGCCGCATTGTAGACATACCATATGGTCATGATGTAACCCTAGGTGCCTGTGTTCATATTTGGTTTCCTTGTCATGAAACTCTATTTTACTTGCAAATCCGAACCTGCACAAAAGCTCCATGCTGTTTAATACAAAACCTTCATCAATCTTAAGTCCTTCCTGTCTAAGCTGGGCCAGGATATCTTTGATGGTTACATGATGCTCAAGTTTTAAAAAAGCTTCCAAAACCTGAAACCTTAAGGCAAACCGGTCAATACCCTGTTGCTGGAACAACCTTTTAAACTGCTTTTTTTCTTGCTCATGCGTATTGATCATTGCTTTTATCCCTTCAAAATAACGTTTCAAGATATTATAGCCGGGTGTTTATGTCAAGCAAATGGCATCTGAAACTTGTATCCTTATAAATATTGCTTGACCCTGCAAACAAGATCTGTTTTAGTTTTAAAATATTCAAAGCATATTGGGGATTGGTTTTTCCCGACTAAAATATTCTGGAGTTCTTAATGAAGGCACTTGACTATTCAAAAATTTTAATTTTCCTTTGCCTTGTTTCTTTGCTATTTGTCATCTTTACCGGGCCTGTGACTGGAACAGACCTGTCTTCAAGTAACTTAAAAATTGGGATCTATGATAATCCGCCAAAACTTTTTATCGATGAAAATAATCTGGCAAAAGGTATTTTCCCCGGACTTATCAAAACTATTGCAAAAAAAGAAGGGTGGAAAATCAAATTCATTCCCCTTTCATTCAAAGAAGGATTAGAAGGTCTTGAAAAAGGGACCATTGATATTATGCAGGATGTTGCCTGGTCAGAAAAAAGAAG
>JAGLNZ010000152.1 GCA_023139225.1 Desulfobacula sp.
ACTGATGAAAAAATTCGAACTCAACGCAACCTTTATTCCGGTTAGTGGTTATAAACAGGTGTTTGAGTATATTGACCAGGGCAAAGCTGACGTAGGGGTGACAAACCGCTTGTATGGAAAAACCAATAAAAACAAATACAATATTGACAACACTCCTGTATTGATCTCACCCATATCCATCCGCTTTGCCTTTAAAAAAGCCAATCCTCTTACACCTCAATTAATCAAAATAATTGATTCCCATCTGGTCCAAATGAAAAATGATGAAAATTCCATTTATTATCAACTCATAGACGAATACATAAGAGAGCCAAGAAAAATAATTCCAAGATTCTTAAAAAACCTGTTGATTTTTCTTTTCATACTCTCCGTTTTCTTTGCCGCTTTAGGAATACTGTCAAACAGGCAGGTCAGGAAAAAAACAGCTCAGCTGAGAAAAAGAGATATAGAACTTAAAGAAAGCGAAAAAAAATTTAGAACAATTTTTGAAAATCTTCAAGATGTCTATTTTGATACAACACTTTCAGGAACATTTAAAACCATCAGTCCGTCTGCTGAATGGATTTTGGGATTTCCAACAGATGAACTGATACATCATCAGGTAGACAAAATCTATCATAATTTTGACGACAGAAAAACATTGATTGATCTATTGCTTAAAAATGGCAGAGTCAGAGATTACGAACTGTTGTGTAAAAAGCAAAACCATGAATTGTACTGGGTATCACTCAATGCAGACCTTTATCATGACGATGCCGGCAAACCTTCTGGTATCACCGGTGTGCTTCGTGATATTACCCGCCGAAAAAATGCTGAAAAACAATTGATCAAAAGAGAAGAAAGGTTCAGGGAAATGGCAAGGCTGCTGCCCTGCGGAATCGTGGAAACAGATATTGATCTGAACATCACCTATGCAAACCAGACCGGCCTTGAAATGTTCGGTTACACCCGGACGGATCTGAAAAACGGGCTCAACGGCAAAGATATCATCCATCCCGAGGACTGGAATATAATATTGCAACGGATTGAAAAGCATCAGAAAAATGAGCCCACCACTCCTGCTGAGTATAAGATGAAAAAAAAAGACGGAACCATTATTATTGCTCTTTGGGATTCAAATCCGATTATCAACAAAAAGAAAGTCTCCGGGTTTCGAGGGAGCTTTGTTGATCTCACAGAATTAAAAAGACTTCAAAAAGAGATAAATAGAACCCAGAAACTTGAATCAACGGGGATATTGGCAGGAGGGATTGCCCATGATTTCAATAATATTCTGCTTGGATTGTTTGGCAATATCGCACTGGCAAAAAGGGAGCTGTCCTCCCAGGACAATGCCTATAAACTAATTGAAGAAGCTGAAAAATCAATGTCCCGCGCTAAGGACCTGACCACCCAGCTTCTGACCTTTGCACAGGGTGGAGACCCCATTAAAAGAGCCATCACCATTGACCAGATAATCAGGGAAACAGCAACCTTTAACCTGACCGGCAGTAACATCAAAGTTGTTATGGAACAACCCGAAGGGCTTTGGCAGATCAGTGCAGACAAAGGACAGATAAGCCAGGCAATATCCAATCTGGTGATTAATGCAAGACAGGCAATGCCCGAAGGCGGCAGCCTTAAAATCAAACTGGAAAATGCAGCTATATCTGAAAACGATTTCTCAACCCTTAAACTGGATCAATATGTTAAAATATCCATTACAGATGAAGGGACCGGAATATCGGAAAAACATCTTGAAAAAATATTTGACCCTTATTTTACAACCAAACAGGACGGCAGTGGTCTTGGCCTTGCAATTGTTCATTCGATTATTCTAAAACACAACGGATATATTTATGTTAACTCAAGGCTGGGAAAAGATACTACCTTTGTTATTTATCTTCCGGCAGCCGGCCCGGGTGATAGGCGAGAACCAAATACCGACAATCTGTCAATAGCTGATATTGGTGATCGATCCATCAGAATTCTTCTCATGGATGATGATCCTCTGGTGATAGATGTTTCCAAAAAAATGCTCAATAAACTCGGCCATTTTGTTGATGTTTGTGAAGATGGTAACCAGGCCATTGAAAAATACACCCGGGCCATGACTCAAAACACCCCCTATGACCTTGTAATCATGGATCTCACCATACCAGGGGGAATGGGCGGTCAAAAAGCAATAAAAAAATTGCTTCTAATTGATTCCGAAGCAAAAGTGGTTGTTGCCAGCGGATATTCTACTGATCCGGTTCTGGCCAATTACAAAAAATACGGATTCAAGGCCATTGCAACAAAGCCATATACTGTTGAAAAAATAAAACAAGTCATTGACAAAGCACTATATTCTTAGGTTATTAAACTCCATTACAAAAATATACATTTTTACTCAAATTAAAAAATGAAAAACCAATTGCTTTCCCAATATCTCTTAAAAGACTTAACCATACAAAGCCAAGTTATTCATAACAGAATCGTGCTTGCTCCCATGGCAGGCCTTGGCCATATCGCCCTAAGACAGCTCATCTCTGAATTTGGCGGATTTGGCCTGCTGTTTACAGGCATGTGCAGTGCAAAGGCAGTCCCCCAGGAAAATCCCAATATATCAATGGTGTTTAAATGGCGGCAAGAGGAGCTTAAATACCTTGTCTGCCAGATTTTTGGATCTGACCCGGAAACAATGTCCAAAGCTGCCATACGAATAGAAAAAGAAGGCTTTTTC
>JAGLNZ010000153.1 GCA_023139225.1 Desulfobacula sp.
CCTGATCTTTCATCAAAAATCGTAAAAGCTGTAAGAAAATCCGTATCTATCCCTTTATTTGTAAAATTCAGGACCGGATGGGATAACAACCCTCAATTTGCTGCGGATATGGCTAAAAGATTTGAAGATGCCGGGGCTGATGCACTCACCTTCCATCCAAGGATTGCACCTGACAGAAGGAACCGCCCCCCCCAATGGGATGTCATAAAGCTTGTCCAGCAAGCTGTCTGTATCCCTGTGTTTGGCAATGGGAACCTGTTTGAGGCAGAAGATGGTATTAAAATGATCAAACAAACATCCTGCCAGGGTCTGTCTGTTGGCAGAATGGCAGTTGCGCGGCCCTGGCTGTTTGCCCAATGGACCAACGGATTCTCTCCCGGGGATGATATTTTTTACAATAGTGCCATGAGAATGACTCGGATTCTTTTAGATCATTATAATGATCATTTTGCCGTCAAGCTGTTTAAAAAATTTTCTCCGTATTTTTGCGCTAATTTCAAATTTGGACATCACATATTAAAAAGACTGATTCGTGCGCAAACAATGGATGATATCAGAAACAACCTTGATTCAATATTTGAATCCAATCCTGAAACCCTTTCAAGACCCAACCTGAATTTGTTCTTGTAATATCCAAAATTATTTCAAATATTACCATAATTTTAGAATATTATTCATAACATGTTAATATAAAAAATCAATGGTTACAAACCAAGGATATTAAGTCCTTCTTCAAGCTCAAAAAACGGTTTAAGATCATATTTATATCCCGGCACTCCAAAATAAATGGCCAGACTTTCACCAATGGCTTTCAGGCCTTCTGCAAGCCTTTCGTTATCCAGTTCATAAAAAGTAATGGAATTCATGCCACCGGTTTTACTGGATGAGACATAAGGTCCTTTTTTATTCAAAAAATCAGGCAGGACAGGTGCCTTAAGGTATCGTTTTGCAATTTCTTTTGTACTTTCAGGGGGATAAGTGACATTTGAAATGATGACCATGTTTTTCTCCTTTTTTTCAAAACAATTACATTTTCTTCAATTTGGTAAAAGTATGGTCATATAAGGCCATGGCTGTCAAATCTTTTTAATTGGATTTTAAATTCCAGGGTTCGACCCAGAGAATATTTCCAAATGTTATATCAGCATTTTCAATGACAATTGAAATCTATATTGAATATAGCAATTTGACATAGGGACGAAGGCTTCTTAAAATTAAAATTTGGAATTAAAAATTAAGGAAAGCATACGTATAATGACAAAAAAAATTGATTGCAGGACACTTCAATGTCCGGCACCGGTACTAAAAACAAAAAAATTTCTTGAACAAGAAGCCGCCGCAACGATTGATGTTATTGTTGACAATGAAGCTTCGGTGGAAAATGTAAGCAGGTTCTTAAACTTCCAGGGATTTGAAGTATCTGTTGATTCTGACGGTATCACCTCAACTATATCAGGCCGAAGAGATCATAAAAAAGCAAAAAAACTGGAAACTGATTCTGAACCCATAAAAATAAAAGAAAAATCCGACGGTCAAAAAATTTTGGTCATACTCTCTTCACAGCAAATTGGAAAGGGAGATGATGAGCTTGGCCAAAAACTTATGGTCAGTTTTGTTAAAACCTTGAAAGAGATGGGCAATGATCTCTGGCGCCTGATTTTGTTAAATCATGGGGTAAAATTTTCCACCAAAGACTCTGAAATTCTTGAAGAGCTCAAGGAGCTCAAAGCGTCCGGTGTGACCATCCTTGTTTGCGGGGCATGCCTGACCCACCTGGGATTAATGAATGATAAGGTTATCGGCGAAACAACCAATATGCTGGATACAGTGACATCAATGCAATTGGCCGACAAAGTCATTAATCTCTAATTATCATCTATTTATTATTAACAAAAAAATCATCGATAATCTTTTGCTGCTTTAATTTTTGGCCGTAAGCTGCCGCACTTTTCTTATCCACAAATTCGGAAACCCGGACCACAAACCAGGTTTTGCCACCACCATCCACTTTTTTGACTATGGCATCAATCTGTTTTTTCTTTAAAACAGCAATATATCTGTCAGCATGTTTCTGCTTTAAATATGCGGCTACCTGGATCGTAAACGGCTTGGGTACCTGAATCTCAATTTTCACTTTTTCCTTTTCAACTGCTTTGGATTTAAACATATGGGACATGGTACTTATCATGAAAAATCCTAGCCAGATCAAAACAATCAAAAGAGAACCCGCCTTTAAATAAAATTGCGCCTTTTCATGTTCTTTGACATATGTGATTACCTTGCCCCCAGACAAAATTAAAAAACTCAAACCAGACCCCATGAGCGCCCATGAAGTTTTCAGACAAAAGTTACACTTCCCAATAATTGTTTGTATCTTTTTGCTGATCTCAATTTTCTTCTTAAATTGTTTTTCAGGCCTTATTACGGATATTTCCTGTTGAAAAATTTCATCGGGCTTGCCAATTTTAGCTTCAATTTTCTTTTTATACTTTTTTCCCAACACAGGATCTTTTTGCACATGCTGATAAAGTTTTTTCGCAGTAAAATCCCTTCTTTCCAACCCTAGAAAAATATCAATCATTAAAGCTGAAAGCCGTTGATTGGTATAATGCTTTTCAGCAAGGACAGATAATACTTCCTGCTCAAATGATGTCACTATTGTTGATTGTCGAAGTTGCCCAAGCCAAAGTTCTGCAATATCGATATCCTCCGGGTTCATTTTTAGATAAACCATAGTTCCCAATTTAAAATTTTGATTTTCAATGGAAGTATTCAATTTAAATTTTGCAATGGCGCCGGATATTTTTTGAGTTGTTTTTTTTGCGGAAAAAGGCCAGAGAAGAAACGTATCATAAATCCTTAAGGCGTTTATATAATTCTTCTCAGCCCTATTGAGAATGCCTGACCTCTCCCAGACCTGCCCTTCTTTAATCAAATTTATCATAGCTTTCTTAGCTGTTAAATCCTTTAAAAAGCCGATCACAACAACCAGGCATGTGATAATCACAAGCCCTGTGGTTAAAGAATTGATCCCGGGAAAGAATCTTGTGAGCCATGGCAGGATATAAAAACTCAATGGTATGGCAAACAAAGTGGTGATCCACAGATGAACACTGATATTTCTTATAATCCAGATCATTCTTCCTCTTCCACGCATAATACTTGATCTGATTTTAAAGGCACTTTCAAAACTTCAAGCGCCTGACTCTCCTCTTTTGGATTACATCCTGTTGTTGTATCCACATCTTCAAACCTGATATTATCAGGAATTGGAAAATCTCTTTCAGGGTCGGATTTGAGTGCATTCTTCATAAAATCAGCCCAGATCGGTGCAGCGATTTTACCCCCTGTAATACCAGCCTTGTTGACATCAATCAATTTTCTTCTCTTATCAAAACCGGTCCAGACAGATGCGCAAAGCGTCGGAGTAAACCCTGTAAACCAGGCATCATTATAACTATCCGTGGTTCCGGTTTTTCCGGCAGCAGGCCGGTTAAATCCCAAATGCCTGATGGATCGTGCCGACCCTCTTTCAATGACTGATTTCATCATATCCACCACCTGATAAGTAGTGGCGGGGTCCAGCACCCTTTTTTCCCGTACAATGTGCTCAAAAACAACCCTGCCGAATGCATCTTCCACCCGCCAGAAAAAAAAGGGCTTATGCATGACCCCAAGGTTGGCAAAAACCGTATACGCGGATGCCATTTCAAAGGGTGTCACGTTTGACGTTCCCAGAGCCACAGAATATACATCTTTTAATGGACTTATAATACCACAGGTTTTAGCTGTTTTGTTTACCGCCTTTGGACCGATTTTTTCTACAATCTGGGCGGCAATCGTATTAACAGAGTTGGTCAGTGCTTTTTTTAAAATCATATCCCCTAAAAAGATCTTGTTAAAATTTTCAGGCTCCCAGTCTGTCGTTCCTTTTATCGGTATGATGACAGGCTTGTCCGTCATGATGGTCCCGGGATGGAATCCCAGAGTTTTAAAAGCCGTATAATATAGAAAAGGTTTAAAACCGCTTCCCACCTGCCTGTGGCTTCTTATAGCCCTGTTGAATTCGCTTTTGTAATAATCGCGCCCCCCCACCAGGGTTTTCACAGCACCTGACCCTGTATCAATGGCGACAAGTGCTCCCTGGGGATGCTCCGTATCCTCATCTTTGATACCCATCATGATATCAAGCCTTTCAAGACCTTTTTTTAAAGACTGCCGGGCATAGGATTGCAGTCTTGTGTCAATAGTGGCAAACACCTTGATACCACCATGGTAAACAACATCTTCCCCGTATTTTTGGATCAGATCGTTTATCAGGGCATCTAAAAAATAACTTCCGGTTCTTGAGTCTGATTTTTCATGATGAAATTTGGGTTTGCTCAGCATTGCCTGCCGGGCTTCAAGATCAGATATGAACCCAACTTGCGCCATTCTTTTTAAAACAAGCTCACGTCTTTTTAATGCCAGGTCCAAATGCCTGTACGGATTATAATTCGTAGGGGATTTAGGCAATCCGGCAAGAAGTGCTGCCTCGGGCAGGGTTAAATCCAGGGCAGGTTTACCGAAAAACACCCTTGAAGCTTTTTCAATCCCTTGAGCACCTGCGCCAAAGTGAATCTGATTGATATAGGCATGTAAAATTTCCTGTTTTGTATTGGAAGTCTCAATCTGTAATGCCACAAGCAGTTCTTTAAACTTGCGCCGGTATGTTTTTTCAAAACTGAAAAAAAGATTTTTTGCAAGCTGTTGGGTTATGGTAGATGCCCCCTGGACCTTTCCTGATTTAAAAAGGGTAATATAAAGCGCTTTCAGAGTTCGAAGCTTATTGATCCCGTGATGCTCAAAAAACCTGTGATCTTCTATTGCAAGAATTGCATTGATAAAATTCTGGGATACCATATTCAAAGGAATTGTTTTTCTGACGCCAAGGGTGATCAATACCTGTCCGTTTGAGGCGAAAATCTGGGTTTGAGGGGTTTCAATAATCCTGCTTAATGGTGAAGGCAGTTTTGGAAGCTCCTTTGTTATATGAAACACCAGAAACATCCCGGAAAGACAGGAAAGTGAAACAATAATCAAGCCGGAAAACAGGCAGAAACGAATCAATTTTATGAATCTTAAAACCAGTCTCAATTTTCATTTCCTTTAAGATTCAGGCTCAGCTGCCAGACCGCCCATTCACGCCCTTTTACAAAAACAACCTGTCTGCTGTCTTTTCCTTCAAATTCAAACCCGATTTTAATATAGCCGTTTTCTGCTTCATTCCAGATACCAATGTTAGTGATTTTCCCATCCTGTTTCAGTAAGGTTTCCGAATTCACCATCAGATCGGGAATTATATCCGCCGGCAATTTAAACAGAGCATCAAAAAAATTTTGGACCGGATATATACGTCCCAAAAATCCGTCCATATCCGCAAGTTCACCCGGAACAGGCTTTTCACTGTTTTCAATCTCAAGGATATCTTTCTTTCTAAAATCAATCTGTTTGATTACCCTGTTTTCAGAATCAATAAAATATATCTTTATCCCCCCGGTTATGCCTTCACAGAAGATCCTGTCAAGAGAGCTTCCATTCAACAACCAGACCAATTGCGCAGGCTCAATAATTTTTGAAGCAACGGGTCTGGCAAGGGTCAAATAAAATAATTTAAACTGCTGTTTCTCCAATGTAATCCACTCCCCCGGCAAAATACCCGAGGCAAGGTCAAAAAAAGTGGTTGCCTGATGAACATTTTGCCGGGTATCCTCTTTTTTACTGATAATCTTATTGAGGTATTCGTGTGCATTGGAGGTTTGTTTGCCGGTTTCCCAGATGGCCCCTGTTTCAGGACGAAACTCATTTGTCGAAGCAAGATAAGACCCGACAATATTTTCAAACCAGTTAAACCTGAATTCAGAAAAAATGAAAGTTGCCGTAACTATAAAGACGGC
>JAGLNZ010000154.1 GCA_023139225.1 Desulfobacula sp.
TTATTTTTTTTAGCAGGTATATCCAATACCTATTACTCCCCTGTTTTATCCCCCTTGAAGGTCTTGCTTTTTAAGGATATGGTGAACCATGGAAAAAAGATTAAATTTATGTGAGGCAGACAATGTAGAGGTTACAACCCTGGTAGATAATTATTCAGATGTCCTTTTACCGGGAAATCAGACAATCATCCGGCCTCCCCTTGCCAGGGAAGGTGTAATTCCAAAAAACACCCTGCTGGCCGAGCACGGCCTTTCCCTTCTGGTGAAAGTCCGGGTAAAGGAAGAGACTCACTCTATCGTACTTGATACGGGTTATACCAATGTGGCAGTTCCCCATAACCTTAAATATCTGGGGCTGACACTGGAAGATGTTGAGGCGATTGTTCTCAGCCACGGCCATATGGATCATGTCGGGGCAATAAAGGAAATTATTGATTTAACCGGATCAGGAACAAAACTTATCATGCATCCGGATGCTTTTCATTCCCGCTCCATTCAATTCCCTTCAGATCAGCTGTTATCTTTCCCGGAATTTCCTTCAAAAGATAAGCTTAAAAAATGGGGAGCCGAAGTGGTGGAAAATACAAAACCACTTCTTTTGGGGAATAATTCTATTCTCGTTACCGGTGAAATCCCCCGAATCACCTCATTTGAAAAAGGAATGCCGGGAGCTCTGATTAAACAAAACGGCAAGTTTATTTCAGATACATTCAAAGATGACCAGTCCATAGTCATAAACCTTGGCAATAAGGGTCTGGTGGTAATTTCAGGTTGTGCCCACGCCGGCATAATAAATTCTGTTAAATATGCCATGGCATTAACCGGTCAAAAAAATGTATGCGCTGTAATAGGAGGATTTCATTTGAGTGGAGCAGTTATGGAACCTTCCATTGAGCCCACAATCAAAGAAATGAAAAAAATGCCTTTACAAATTATTTCTCCAATGCATTGTACCGGTTTTAAGGCAATTTCACGGTTTGCTGAAGAACTGCCCGATGCTTTTGTACTCAACAGCGTCGGCACAAGAATCATACTTTAGCCTAGGGGCACCAAAAAAAATTGAGGCTCAAGCTTTACCGGACTTTTTTAAAGATTCATTATAGACCATATAAAAATTTTTATGTTCTGATAAAACCTGGGATAAAAATGCTTCAAGATGGGTGATGTCATCCGGATGAATGATACCGTTCACACTGGAATGCAAGGTAGCCATGTTATCATTGGTTTTGAATTTACTGCTGACTAAAACAAGGCAGATCCTGCGTCTTAAAGACATATCAATGGTATTCATCCTGCTGATAATATCTAAAACCCCTTTTTTCTGATCAAACGCCTCATCAATGATCACCAGATGATAAATATGGTATTCCATCTTATTTAATGCAGCTTTGGTGTTTGTTACTGCCTCTGCATTAAATCCCATCTGTTTAATAACCGAATACACTTTTCCCTTTAAATCTTGATCCTCAATACAAACAAGGGCATTTAAACGCTCTTCAAGGGAAAGGTTAAGGATTTGTCCTGGCTTTTCCTTGACAGGTTTTTGTTTCTTTACAGCAGGAACATGGACCTTTTCTTTGCATTTGGGACATTTAAATGTTGTGTCTTTGTCCTTGGGAATTTTATGATCCGGAATATTGAGTTTTGTTTTACAATTAGGACATGTTACATTCATAACTTAACTTCCTTCATATCCATGATCAATTTCTAATGAATCAATCTGTGTTGTGGTCTCGCCACGGGAACTTTTTATCGAATCAAGTCCTCTTGAGACAATATCCTTCCTTGAGGCATAAGACGATGCAATATCCTCACTGATATCCCCCTCTTCATAAAGAGAGATGATGTATTCGTCAAAAGAGACCATATCCTGCGCCTTGCCTGCAGTAATGATATCATTGAATGTCTTGCCCTCTGATTCTCCATTGAGAATGGAATCTTTTACCCTCAAATTTGAACCCATAATTTCAAAGGCAGCCACCCTGCCGCCACCTATTTTTGGCAATAACCTCTGGGAGACAACCCATCGGATTGTGTCTGCCAGACGAATTCTGATCTGTCTTTCTTCTTGGGTGGAAAACATCCCTAAAACACGGTTTATGGTTTGACCAGCATCGACGGTATGCAGTGTTGACAAAACGATATGACCTGTCTCAGCCGCAGTAAGACCAATCTCCACTGTCTCCCTGTCACGCATTTCACCTACCAGAATCACTTTTGGTGCCTGGCGTAAAGCTGCCCTTAATCCATTTGCAAAGGTATCAAAATCAGCCCCCAGTTCCCTCTGATTAAAAGTGGATTTTTTCTGAGTGTGCTGATATTCAATCGGATCTTCAAGGGTGATTACGTGCACGGACTTGGTTTCATTAATTTTATCCAGAAGCGCTGCAAGGGATGTCGTTTTCCCCGACCCTGTGGCCCCGGTAACAAAAATAATACCGTTTCTCTCTCCTGCCATGGTATGAAATGCCTTTGGCAGATTCAGCTCCTCAATAGTGGGGATTTTTGTTTCAAGTTTTCTTAAAACAATAGAATATTTTCCTGATCTTGAAAATATATTTACCCTGAACCGGGCTTTATCCCCCAGCTGATAGGAAAGGTCACAAGATCCTTCCCTAATAAGTGTTTCTGCTAATTTCCGATTGTTATTGATCAAATTTAATGCAAATATTTCAGTTTGAAAGGGGGTCAGCAGTTTAAAATCCGGGGCTATGTTCACTTCAACCAACTCCCCTGAACTTTCAACCTGCAACGGCTTGCCCGGTGTAAAGTTCAGGTCTGAAACATTGTCATGGGAGTCCAGCATTTTGGAAAGGATATGGTCAATCTGTTGTTTTTTCATGCCGTCTTCCTCTTAATTTTATAATTCAAGACATGGTGGTTTATGCTTCTGTAAAATCAGCCGGCGGATTTTTCAGGAAATGCCTGAATAAAGCTTTATTATTCGCCTTGCTGTAGCCCTCATCAGGGCTGATCCATCCTTTTTGATACAATTGCATAATGGCATCATCCAGCAATTGCATCCCATATTGTTTTCCTGTCTGAATCATGGATGGGATCTGGTGGGTTTTGGCTTCCCGGATAAGATTTCGCACGGCAGGCGTTGCCACAAGGACTTCCATAGCTGCACATCTGCCTTTTTTATCAACTCTCTTAAACAATACCTGGGCAATAACAGCTCGAATGCCATCAGACAATGTAGACCGTATCTGGGCCTGTTCAGTGGATGGAAATACTTCAATAATTCTGTCAACGGTTTTGGCTGCACTGGATGTATGCAGGGTACCAAACACCAGATGGCCTGTGGAGGCGGCTTCAATAGCAAGGGAAATGGTTTCAAGATCCCTTAACTCACCCACAAGAATAATATCAGGGTCTTCACGCAAAGCTCCCCTTAGTGCCGATGAAAAAGTCTGTGTATGTAATCCTACTTCCCTGTGACTCACAATACAATTCTGACTTCTGTGCACAAACTCTATGGGGTCTTCTACTGTGATAATATGATCTTTCCGGGTTTGGTTTGCCTGGTCAATAATGGCGGCCAGGGTAGTGGATTTTCCAGAACCTGTTGGTCCCGTGACCAGAACAAGCCCCCTTGGAAGGTCGGCCAGTTTTGAAATAACCGGTGGCAGTCCCAGCTGTTCTGCCGTCAGTATTTCAGACGGTATCTCACGAAAAACTGCTGAGATACCGCTTTTTTGCATAAAATAATTTGCCCTGTACCTGGCGAGCCCCGGAATTTCATAGCCAAAATCCACATCCCCGGTCTCTTCAAAAACCTTGATCTTCTCCTGGGAGGTTATTTCATATAAAAGTCCCCTTAGTTTATCACTGGTCAGGGTATCGTATTTTATTCGTTCAATATCGCCATGAAGCCTTAATGCAGGTTGCTGGCCTGAAGCCAGGTGGAGGTCGGAAGCACCCTGCTCATGCATCAGCTTAAAAAAAGCATCAATTTCAGCCATTTTGCATGCCCTTTTTGTTAATGATTAATTAAAAATTATGCTTGTTTAATAAATTTTAAGGTGGAATCAGTTTCGTCGGCAGCCTTATTCTCTTCCTTTGTCATCTCAAGCATTTTTGAGTGGGATTCAAGTACGGCACTGATTTGCATTTCAAGCTGAATCCGTTGACGTTTCAGTTCAATAATATCACTGTGAAGTTGTGAAAGCCGCTTATGAGCCCTGTTCAACATTTTTTCCGCTTCAACTTCAGCATTGGCAATAATCACCTGTGAAGATTTTTTAGCATTTTCCTTCATCTGATCCAGGACCTTCTGGGACTGGATCATGGCATTTTTCATAGAATTTTCTCTTTTTCTATAGCCTTGATTCTCCAGGTTCAGCCGGTGATTTTCTTCGTGAAGATTTTGAATGGAATGATTCAGATTATCAAGTTCCTTTGCCACATCTTCAAGAAAATAATCCACTTCCTGAACATCAAATCCTCTGAATCTCGTTGTGAACTCTTTTTGTTTAACAACCAGTGGTGTTATGCCCATAAGAATACCTCGCTTTTCATTATACTATTGTGCGAGCAAGCCCATGAAGGCTGTTCACAACAAATGTCTGAAGAAAAATAATAGCTAAAATCACTATAACAGGAGATATATCAAGCCCCCCGAAATTCACGGGAAGCCTTTTTCTGATTTGATAAAAAACAGGCTCGGTTGCCATATTAATAAACCTGACAATTGGATTGTAAGGATCAGGACTCACCCAGGACAGAACAGCCCCGGCAACAACGATCCACATATAAAATGTAAGCCCGTAATCCAGAACAACGGCTATGGCTTCAAAAAAATTTGCTAATATGAGCATTTATATTACCTTTTTTCAACAATTTTGTACCTTTCAATTTTCTGGTTAACTATGAATACCGTGAAAAGTCAAGTTTTTTTACATATTTAGCATATGATTTAATATTTACTCCATTGGTTGACATCCTACAATGAATATAATAATAATGGTCTAACCATTTTAAATTTCAGTTTTTTGCATATAAGTTTATGTACTTAAATTATAAAACATGCTATAAAATGGGCCAATATAATATACACAAACTAAAGTTTGTAAACTTAAATCATAAATTATTTAAAATAAAAATATTTGAGCTTAAGGAGCAATAAAATGGGACAAATCAATCTTAAAGAAATAAAAGCCATATCTTATGAAAAAGCCACAATAAACAAAGGATATACGGATAAATCCCTTCGCATTAACCTTGATGCAACTGATATCATCATCAACCCCATTGAAGAAAAGATAAAAAATAAATTTATCGGGGGCAAAGGCTATGATCTCTGGCTGATGTGGAATGCTGTTTCAGGTGATACCAAATGGAACGACCCTGAAAATGCCGTTTGTATTTCTTCAGGTCCCCTGGGCGGAACCCCGGGATATCCCGGTGGCGGAAAAAGTATTGTAACCTCCATTTCTCCTTTAACCGGTGCCCCTATTGATTCAAATGTCGGTGGCTATTTTGGACCCTATAAAAAATTTTCCGGCTTTGATGTGATACAGATTGACGGGAAAGCAAAAAAAGATACCATTATTTTCATTGACGGAATTGAAGACAAAATTAAAATATTTGAAGCAAAGGATCTTCCAATCGATTCCTATGAACTTTCAAAAGCTTTAACCCACCATTTTGATAAGGCCAAACCCGTCAATGTTTCCGTTGTAACAGCAGGACCTGGTGCAGAGCACACGTTTTTCGGATGCTTAAATTTTTCCTGGTGGGATGCCGGACGTAAAATGGTCAGATACAAACAAGCCGGCCGCGGCGGCATTGGAACCGTTTTTGCCGATAAAAAAGTTAAAGCCATTGTGGCAAGATTCGGTGCGGTTTCTATGAAATCCAATAGTCCTGCTGATTTGGACGCGCTTAAACTTGTCACTAAAACCCATGCAAAAGAAATCAATGAACTTGATCCCAAACAGAACCGGATGGCCCTTGTTGGAACCACCCACCTTGTACCCATCATGAACGACCATGACTGCCTGCCGGTTCATAACTTCAAGTTCGGGACTCATCCTGAAAGCCGTGTCATTGGGGAAGAAGTATTTGAACATATCTTTGACAAAGGCTTTGACGGGTGCTGGAGAGGCTGCACCGTTGCCTGTGCCCACGGGGTAAAAGATTTTTCACCGTTTACAGGACCCTATAGGGGGAAAAAGGTATTTGTAGACGGCCCCGAGTATGAAACTATTGCCGGTTGCGGTTCCAGCCTTGGTATTTTTGATGCCCATACCATTCTTGAAATCAATTTTTATTGTGATGCTTATGGCCTGGACACTATTTCCGTTGGGACCTCCATTGCATTTGTCATGGAATGTTTTGAAAACAACTTGATTACGACTGACCATACCGGCGGGATGGATTTAAGCTTTGGCAGCAGGTATAATGCCCTGGAAATCATCCACCAGATGGCAAGAGGTGAAGGATTCGGCGCCATTGTCGGCAAGGGTATCAGAAAGATGAAAGAGCTCTTTGCAAAAGACTTTGGTGCCGACATGGCCTTTATGCAGGACATTGGAATGGAATCCAAGGGACTGGAATTTTCCGAATACATCACCAAGGAATCCCTTGCCCAGCAGGGAGGGTACGGGCTTGCCCTGAAAGGCCCCCAGCATGATGAAGCATGGCTTATCTTCCTTGATATGGTTCACAATTTCATGCCAACGTTTGAAGATAAAGCAGAAGCCCTTCACTGGTTCCCCATGTTCAGAACCTGGTTCGGTCTTTGCGGCCTTTGCAAACTTCCCTGGAATGATATTGTTCCCGAAGACAATAAGGACACACCCGAGCCTGCTAAAGTAATGAAACATATCGGCTGGTATGCGGATTTCTTTTCTGCCGTTACCGGAAGAAAAACAGGACCTGATGATCTTATTACCATGAGTGAGGCTGTTTATAATTTCCAGAGGGTTTTCAACCTGAAAATGGGCTTTGGCACAAGAGAACACGATACCGTACCTTACAGAGCTGTCGGTCCTGTGACCGTAGAGGAATATGAATCCCGTCAAAAACGGTATGATGATCAGCTCAAGGAAAAATATAACTTGGATATCACCGGCATGAGTTCCAAGGACAAAGTCGCTGCTTTAAGACAAAGAAGAGAAGAACAATATGAACAACTCAAAGACGCGGTTTATGAACGCCGTGGATGGACCCAAAATGGAATCCCCACTGTTGCAACCGTCAAACGCCTTGGTATTGATTTTCCTGAAGTCATGGAAGTCTTGGAAAAAAATGGCGTCAAATAACACATGATAGAAGTTGATGAAAAACAAATGCCGTGGGCTGAAAATATGACCGTGGCCTCTCTTTTGGAAACACTGGACAATGTTGAATCCTGTGCAGTTGTCCGCTTAAACGGCAGGCTTATTTCAAGTCCAAAATTTGCACAAACACTCATTATGGACAACTCAAAAATTCAACTGCTGCCACTAGTTGCCGGAGGGTAAAAAAAATTTTTATCAATTTTAGCTTCACAAA
>JAGLNZ010000155.1 GCA_023139225.1 Desulfobacula sp.
AAGTCGACGGCCTTAATGAGGATGAACTTAAAGCCTTAGAAGAATATAGGAAAAAGAAAGAACTTGCAGAGCATTTTGATGACGCGTTAGGAGAGAGAGAAAAAAAATATAATAAATACACTACAGTTCCTGAAGGAAAATATACTGTCGGTACGAAAAAAAGTATTAAATCCAGTCTGGAATTACAGCAATTTGATATGCCTAAAGTTTATATCAGTATTTATCCGGTTACCAACTCTTTGTTTGAAATCTTCATTGAAGAGACCGGCTATGTCACGACCGCAGAAAAATTGGGCTATGGAAGAGTATATTCTTCAAGGTTTAAAAAAAATACCAACGGGTCAACCTGGAATAAGAATGCCGGTTCCCAAGATATAAAAGGCACTTGCTGGTACAGACCTTTTGGCCCTGACTCAACACTGCACGGAAAAAGGAATCACCCGGTGGTCCAGGTCAGTGTTGATGATGCCATTGCATTTGCTTCCTGGATCGGAAGACGAATCCCGACCGAGGCGGAATGGGAATCAGCTGCCAGAACGGATATGGGCTATAGATATCCCTGGGGTAATGAATTTAACCCCAGTGCAACAAATATTGAACAAAATGGTCTGTCCGACACCAGCGCTGTGGATGAATATGATGCTTTTGCAAACGAATTTAAGATTGTTGATATGCTGGGCAATGTTATGGAGTGGACCTGCGACATGGAAAATCCACCAATCAAATTAAAGGAAAACGCCAAATACTGCGTGGCAAAGGGTGCTGCCTGGAATGCCAAAAACGATGTTACCATCAGCTCGAGAGCATTGTTCAAACCCGGATTCACATCAAATACCATAGGCTTTCGATGTATTTCCGAAATATTTTTATAAAAATATGGATGAATTAACTCAAAAATATCTTGACTATCTTATTATTGAAAAAGGCTTATCCAATAATAGTCTGATGTCCTATTCAGCCGATCTGGCGCAATACATCACTTTTCTTGAAAAAAACAGCATTCATCATCTGAATGATGTGGACACTGCAGCTATCTTTGCCTGGCTTATTGATCTTACCAGAAAAGGGCTTTCAGCCAAATCAAGGGCCAGACATCTGATTACTATCCGGGGATTATATAAATTTTTAATCAATGAAAAAAACGTATCAAAAAATCCTGTCAAAAATGTTGATATCCCAAAAACCGGTCTGGCACTTCCAAAAATTATGACTGTCAGGGAAGTTTCAGATCTTCTTGAAGCACCAGATATCAGAAAACCCAGGGGAATGAGAAATTCAGCAATGATGGAAATCATGTACGGCGCAGGCTTAAGGGTATCTGAACTTATTTTATTGCGCTTTCAGGACATTAACCTTGATGCAAACTTTGTAAGAGTAATGGGAAAAGGTGCGAAAGAGAGAATCGTCCCCATTGGTTCCCATGCAAGAGCTATCACACAAAAATGGATTAAGGAAGGCCGGCCAACACTTTTAAAAAAAATTTCAACACCTTATCTCTTTGTTGCAAGGGCTGGAAACCCCATGACCCGCCAATCTTTCTGGAAAATCATAAAAAAGTATGCCCTTCTTGCCAACATATCAAAAAATATCACCCCGCACACCTTAAGGCATTCGTTTGCGACTCATCTGCTTGAAGGCGGTGCTGATTTAAGATCCGTTCAAACCATGCTGGGACATTCAGACATATCAACCACACAGATATATACTCATATTTCAAAAGAGTACTTAATGAAAATGCATCAAAAATATCATCCACGAAATTAATTAATTTACTATTTGATTTTCATCATTGATCAAGCTATTATAGCGTTCATATTTCGAAAAAAATCTAACAATAAAGCAATTTACGTTAATTTAATTCATCAACATGTAAAGCTGGACGTATTAATAGCATCTAAATTGCAAATTATAATAAAATATTTCATTCAATTTTTAAGGGCCGTTCTCTGTGCTATATTCATCTTGAGTACATCCGGGTGTACCAATCCCAATGTTAACTCTGCAAACACGTCTTGTTTTCGAATAATTCCTGAATCATACAGAATGCATATTGGTAATCTAAAAGATAAAGATGCTATCTTAGACATGGAC
>JAGLNZ010000156.1 GCA_023139225.1 Desulfobacula sp.
ACCCCCTTGGTAACAACTTTGAAACCTTTTATCACACTCCGCTCCCGACTGGTCTAAAAGAAGATACGATTCTTACTTTTATGACAAATTTTACCATCCCTGATTCCATGAAAGACAAGCCGCTGCTGTTATTCATCCCAACAACAGCCTACCCGATAGAAATCAAAGTAAATAAATATCTTGTCTTTGCCGGCGGTATTATGACTTCGAAAACCAATTTGGGTAAATATTTTGGAGAAAGGGAATTTATTTCTCCAAAAATCCTGAATTTTAAAGGCACCAATCTTTTGACAATTCAGATTGTACCAAGAAGGATCAGAATTGAATTGCCTAAAATATTTTTTGGCGGATACCAAGATATTTCTTCAAAAACAGTCTGGTACAGTATTGTCTATTCTTCGGGTTTTCGCTTTTAAGCTTTTTCTTTTTTATCATATTTGTTCTGTTATGGATGGTGTCAAAATTTAAAAATTATTCGCAACTTTATTTCGCTATCACCTGTTTTTTCTTCGGCGGCGGCTATCTGTTTATGATTTTTTCAAACGCTTCAATGGAAGGACTTTTGCTCTATAAATTATCCCGATTTTGTTTATCTCCCCCATACTCCTTTTTTGGGAAAGCATTCGAAAAAAAAGAATTGAGGCCCTTATTATCTTTATTGCTTTCACTATCACTGACATAGCGGCAGTTCGGGATTTAATATATGATCAAAATTTTAAAGATGCTGAAATCTGGTGGCTCCCCATTGGATACATGGTCCTTGAGATCGGGATTATTATTGTCATGGTATTGGAACAGAAAAACTTGTTCAAAACCATTGCGAAACAAAAAAAAGAAGTGGAAGGTATCAACTTAGATCTGCGAATTGCAAAACATAAGGCAGAAGAGGCAAGCACTGCAAAAAATCAATTCCTGGCAAATATGAGCCATGAAATCAGAACACCAATGAATGGCGTCATCGGGATGAACAGGCTCTTACTTGATACAAATCTTAACGAAGAACAAAAAGAGTATTCATTGTCAGTAAAAACCAGTGCAGAATCGCTGTTAAAAATTATTAATGATATTCTTGATTTTTCAAAAGTAGAAACAGGAAAACTCGATCTTGAAAAAATTGACTTCAACATTCACACCATGCTGGAAGATTTTATATCCGCCATGGCCCTTAGAGCAAGTGAAAAAAATTTGGAACTTATTTTTTCACTGGACCCTGTGTTTCCCGGTTTTGTCAAAGGAGACCCCGGTCGTTTGCGCCAGGTATTGACCAACCTGATTGAAAATGCCATCAAATTTTCCCATAAAGGAAAAGTGGTGGTTAAAGGAATGCTGAAACAAGAGAGTACAAATCAGTTATTACTCACATTTTCCGTTAAAGATACCGGTATTGGTATTCCGTTGGAAAAGCAGCACACGCTCTTTGAAAATTTTACCCAGGTGGATACATCAGATACTCGGGAACATGGTGGCACAGGCCTTGGGCTTGCCATATCCAAGCAGATTATCGAATTGATGGACGGTGAAATCAATGTTAAGAGTGAAATCAATAAGGGCTCGGAATTTATCGTTACCATAAAAGTAGATAAATCCGACAAACGAATTGAGTACAGAGATACGGCAGACATCAGAGGACTAAAACTCCTTTATATTGATGCCGATAAAACCACAAGGGATGTCATTACAACTCAACTGGGTGCCTGGAAAACAGATTGTCGGCTTGCAGAAACTGCATCACAGGGACTATCGCTTTTACAAGAAGCCTCTGCCGACGGTCATCCGTTTAGAATTGCCATGTTTGATTCCCGAATGCCGGATATGGACGGCATTGCCTTAAGCCAAAAAATAAAATCCAATAAAATACTTAAGAATCTTTCTCTGATAATGGTAACCTCAGCAGGCAAACGGGGGGATGCCAAAAAATATAAGGAACATGGCTTTTCAGCCTACTTTTGTAAGCCCATCCGTCAATCTGATCTTTATGACTGCCTGGTTCAAATTGCCAATAATTTTAAAGAAAAAAAGATAGAAACAGAGCTAATCACACGCCACAGCATCGGTGAACAAAAGCGCGGCAATTTTCTAATTCTTCTGGTTGAAGATAATATTATCAATCAAAAAGTGACTGTTGGGATGCTCAATAAACTCGGCTTCCGAACCGACATAGCTTCTGATGGATATAAAGCCATCAAGGCATTGGAAAACATTCAATATAATCTTGTGTTCATGGACTGTCAAATGCCTGAAATGGATGGCTATGAAGCTACCAGGATCATCCGGGATAAAGAGTCTTTGGTAAAAAATCATGACATTCCTATTATTGCCGTTACTGCAAATGTCAGCGATGAGAACCGTGACAAATGCCTTGGGGTTGGAATGGACGATTTTATACCCAAACCTATTAAATTGCCCATTCTCAAAGAGCTTACCCAAAAAGTATTAAAAAAAACCAAACCATGGCTTAATCCGCATTAACCGGTTGTAAGCCTGGGCCAGGCTGTTTTTTCGGCCCAGGACCCAATTTTATTAAAATCCCTGAAATCTCCTTCAGGTATCCCTTTTTTCTTCATCTTGGATTTCATAACCATTCTAACCACTATGTTCAGTTTGCTGTAATCAAGGGCTCCGGCAAAGGCCTGCATCT
>JAGLNZ010000157.1 GCA_023139225.1 Desulfobacula sp.
GCAAGGCAGGTTAAAAAATAAACCACCGGGATTTGCTTTAACTGCTCCTGATTTTCTTTCACAAATTCTATAGCATTGAGGTGCCAGGATGAGCTTTTCACTGCACTGCCGATCACAACACCATCATAGGATGATAGATTTTCAATATTTTCAATATGCCGGACATCCGCTTTAGCGCCTTTTCTGCAAAATACAGTGGCAATACTCTGTGCAACTTCTGAAGTACTTCCACACAGGCTTTCATAGGCTACGAGAATTTTTTTTCCCTGTGATCCACAGCTGGATTCTACAAATTTGGCATCACCTGCAAAAACAGCCTTTGGAGACACCGCACCAAGCCCGATTGCACCGGCTCCGATCAGAGTGCCCACAGCCGTGGAAGAGCTTACAACAAATTGTCTTCTTGTCATCTGTTTCATCATATATCTGCCTTTATATATACGGTTTATAATTGTTTACGATCTTCTATTCTTTCTTTAATTCTCTGAGTAATTATTCTTTGCTGGTCTTTATCAAGACTATTATAAAAATCGGTAAACAAAGTTAAATTCTCAGAAAATGAAGATGACATCATTTCCACATGGGACTGGACCGTTACTGCAATAACTGAAAGATCCGGGCTTTCTTTTTCAAACTCCAGCAAAGCCTGTTTTTTAAAGTCCAGCCGTGTTTCCAAACCTTTTTCCATGGTTTCCTGTAACCGGGAGCGAAATCCTTCATACAGTCCCTGCTGTGTATCGGACAAATCAAGGGTTTTGATCCCTTTATCCATGCGCCAGAGGATAAAACTGCCGATTTCTTCATGCATAAAAGGCGGCATTCCTCTTTTGTGAAACCTGTGGCCATGGACCGGATCAAATCCACATGCCCCTGTGATCATTACAAAACCAAAGCCGGAAACCACTATTGCCAAGAATGAAATACTTACAATTAAACTTACTTTTTTCTTTTTTGTCATTTTTATTCTCCTAAATAATAAATTTGGTGATAAATTAAATTCTCAATCCCTTTTTAAGGATGGGTCAAGGATAATGGATAATTGTAAATCAAATATTTCCAACTTGTAAAAAAATGTAAATTAGTTGTAAAAGAGATTAAAAAGGATATTTCCATGACAAAAAAAATTCTGATTATCGATGATGATATAAAACTTGTTGACTTGCTTTCAGAGTATCTTGGGGGGAATCAATTTGAGGTATCCTATATCCTTGACGGCTTGAACGCATTGAATGAAATAAAACTCAGGACACCTGATTTAATTATTCTTGATTATATGATGCCGGGTAAAGACGGCCTTGAGGTTTTAAGAGAAATCAGAACCCGTCATAATCTGCCCATTATCATGCTGACGGCCAAAGGTGATGAAACAGACAGAATTGTAGGGCTGGAACTTGGCGCAGATGACTATCTTCCCAAGCCCTTTAATCCACGAGAGCTTTTGGCAAGAATCAAAGCCATACTTCGTCGCGGGATCGCCCACCCGGATTCAAATAATGGTGAAAATAATAACCTTGTCATTCAAGCGGGGGGCCTTATACTTAATAAAGCTGCCCACACTATTGAAGTAAATGGAACGATTGTTGATCTTTCAACGACTGAGTTTAAAATACTTGAAGTATTGATGAAAAACCCCAACCGGGTTCTTAGCCGGGATCAGATAATGGATATGGCACAGGGAAAGGATTTTATGGCTTTTGACAGGAGTATTGATATTCATATCAGCAAAATAAGATCAAAAATTGAAACAGACCCGTCTTACCCAAAAAAAATTAAAACTATCTGGGGAACAGGGTATATGTTTGTGGAATCTTCATGAAACTTAAAAGCCTTTACGTCAAACTGCTCCTGTCCTTTTTAGGTGTTCTTTTTATCACGGAGATTCTGATCCTTGGTCTGTTTATTGTTACAGCAGGACGCTCTTTTCGCCACCAGGTAGACAAGCGCTCCACTGCAAAACTTGTAATGTTTCAAAAAATTGTCCAGGAAAAAGTAAACCAGAAGCCTTTGATACCTATAGAGCATAACAAAAAGATCAAAGAACTGCTTCACAC
>JAGLNZ010000158.1 GCA_023139225.1 Desulfobacula sp.
CTCACCAATAAATATTAAAGAAAAAATACTAAAGAAATATGATGTTTTAAAGGATGGAATCAAGCTTTATCATCTATCCAGAAGACACATAAAATACTATGCGCAAATACCCATTAAGGCAGATAATAAAATAAATACTCTGCATATTCATCTTCAAACGGAGCATGAAAAAAAGCCTGAAGCCATTTTTCTTTTTGGACTTTTAACCATTGGTATTATCATTGCTCTTCTCATTGTGCCCTTAACTAGGATTATAACCAAAAGAATTAAACTTTTGAACCTGTCCGCCCTTGAATTTGCGGATGGAAATTTAGGATGCAGAACCGATATCAAAGGCTATGATGAAATTACTGAACTTGGAAATTCATTTAATTTCATGGCTGACAAGCTTGAAAAAATGATACAGGGAAACAAGGAGCTTAGTGCCAATATCTCCCATGAACTCAGAAGTCCCCTGACACGGATCAGGGTATCAAAGGAATTGATCCAGGATAGACTCGATCAGGATAGGCTCGACCAGAATGGGCTATATCCGATCGGCGACAAAGATATTAAACGCTATATTCAAAATATTGATCAAGATATCGATATTCTGGATGATTTAATTGATAAAATTTTAAAACTGGCGAAAATGGATATTCAAGAATCTCCCCTGTCTGTGGAACGATTAGATTTTAAAATGCTATTAACAGACCTGGAAAAAAAGTATAAACCCTCTTTAAAACAAAAAAATCTGACCCTCCAGACAAATTATAACAGCTCTCTTATCCTGAATGCAGATAAAAACATTGTTACATCCATACTTTCAAACCTTTTTGATAATGCCGTAAAATACACAAACAAAAGCGGAATAATCAATATCACAGCTTTTAAACCAGAAGATGGCATTTTAACTTTTTGCATAACAAACACATATCAAAAACTTGATCCCGGGCAATTAGAAAAGCTTTTTGAACCTTTTTACAGAATAAAAAATAATAATAACCCCGGATCAGGACTGGGATTAACCATTGTAAAAAAACAAGTCAAACACTGTAATGGTCACATTAGTGCAAAAAACAGCAAAACAGGTTTAACATTTGAAGTACAATTCTCAAATCCAAAATTTCCATATTGATTCTTAATTTCCTTTTATGGTATTAGATATGGCTGCTATTTTGTAAAACCAGCAATTAAAAGCTTTTTGCCTAAATTTTATACGGAAAACATTAAAAATGTCTATGGAAAATTCAATACCCTTGAAAGAATTGCTCATGCAGGTGAGCAAGCCCATTTTTGTTATTCAGAATGACGACAAACTTACCTTTGCAACTAAAGATAATGATTTTTTTATCAATGCTTTTAAGGAAGACACGCTGCATCATATCAAGGCATTTGTTCCGGCTGTTGAGCCTGAGAACCTTGGTGACGAAAAGTTTAAAAAACGACATGCTTTAAAATATCCCTATATTGCCGGAGCCATGGCCAATGGGATCACATCTGCTGACATGGTAAAAACCATGGCTGAGAACGGGATGGTTGGCTTTCTAGGTGCCGGTGGCCTTAGCCTTGGAAAAATTGAAGAAAATATTATCGAGCTTACAAACACCCTGAAAGACAAACCCTTTGGCTTTAACCTGATTCACTCCCTAGGTGATCCGGCCCATGAGATGGCTACGGTTGACCTTTATTTAAAATATAAGATCAAGCTTATCAGTGCTGCTGCCTTCATGCGCATGACCCCGGCCCTTGTTTATTACCGAATTAAAGGAATTCATGAAGACGCCAAGGGGTATATTATTACACCCAATAATATCATCGCAAAAGTATCCAGAATTGAAATTGCACGGCAATTCTTCTCACCGCCGCCTGAAAAACTGGTAAATATCCTCCTTAAAGAGGAATTGATTACAAGTCAGGAGGCAAGGCTGTCCCAACATATCCCCATGGCCCAGGACCTGACTGCAGAAGCAGACTCGGGCGGACATACGGATAATCGCCCTGCCCTGGCTTTGCTGCCGACCATGATCGCTCTAAAAAATGAATTTATGGAAAAATACAATTATGAAGAGCCTTTGTGCGTAGGGCTTGCAGGGGGGATTGCCACTCCGCAATCAGCAGCAGCAGCCTTTTCAATGGGAGCAGCCTATATCCTCACCGGATCTATCAATCAATCCTGTGTTGAAGCAGGAATCTGTGAGGATGTCAAAAAAATGCTGTGTCTGGCTGAGCAGGCAGATGTAGCCATGGCCCCTGCCGCAGACATGTTTGAAATCGGTGCAAAGGTCCAGGTTTTAAAACGGGGAACCATGTTCCCTGTGAGGGCTGATAAACTTTATAAATTTTATAAAGCTCATAATAATTTTGATGAAATTGACGAAAAATCAAAGCAGGAGATTCAGGAGAAATTTTTGCAGGCAACCTTTGAAGAGGCCTGGGACTCCACAAAAAAATTTTTTCATGAAACCGGGAATATTAAAGAAATAGAAAAGGGGCAAAATGATCCAAAAACTAAAATGGCCCTTGTTTTCAGATCCTATCTTGGTCTTTCGTCAAAATGGGCCATCCAGGGCATTCCCCAAAGAAAAATGGATTACCAGATCTGGTGCGGCCCTGCCATTGGTGCCTTTAACCAATGGGTGAAAGGCAGTTTTCTTGAAACCCATGAAAACCGCAAAACAGCTGAAATTGCTTTAAATCTCATGTTTGGTGCCTGTGTCTGTATCAGGGCATCTATTTTAAAAACCCAGGGGATCGAAATACCAGTGGATGCCGGCCTATTCAAACCCATGAAAAAAAATGAAATTTTCGCCTTTCTTTAACCATCCCTTTCAATGTAAAACTTTTGTCAAATCCTGTTCAACTGAGTGATTCCCCCGGCTCAAGATAGTATATTGTCCACAATTTTAATTTAAATTCAAAATTATAGTTATGACTAAAAAAAACAATACACATAATAAAAATTGCGTTGCCATCATCGGTATGGGTTGTATCTTCCCAAAATCCCATAATTTAAAAGAATATTGGCATCTTCTGTTTAACGGTATTGATGCAATTGAAAATATCCCTGATGACACCCATTGGAAATTAAAAGACTATTTTGATCAGGACCCGTCAACACCAGACCATATCTATTGCAAAAGAGGCGGTTTTCTTCCAAAAGTTAGTTTTGACCCATTAAGTTACGGCATCCCGCCCAATAATATAGATGCCACGGACACATCCCAGCTTTTGGGACTTGAAGTAGCAAGGATGGCCCTTGAAGATGCAGGTTACCCTGTGAATCACCCGGTTCTTGAACAAAAAAAGGTGAATGTAATCTTAGGGGTTACCGGAACCCAGGAGCTGGTTATTCCTTTGGGTGCACGACTTGGACATCCTATCTGGAAAAAAGCTTTGGAAGATTCCGGAATCAGTAAAGACAAAAAAGAAGAAGTCATTCAAAGGATACAAGGCGATTATGCCCAATGGCAGGAGAACTCTTTTCCCGGCCTTCTTGGGAATGTTGTTGCCGGCAGAATCGCAAACCGCTTGAACCTTTTTGGAACCAACACGGTAACAGATGCAGCCTGTGCAAGCTCTTTATCTGCCATTCATACGGCGGTTATGGAACTTTTGTCTAAAAAATGCGACATGTCCGTTACCGGTGGAGTGGATACATTGAATGATATTTTCATGCACATGTGCTTTGCAAAAACAGGCGTTCTATCACACACAAGTGATGCAAAACCATTCTCAAAAGATGCCGACGGCACTGTTCTAGGTGAAGGTATCGGGATGCTGGTTTTAAAACGTCTTGAAGATGCTCAAAAGGATAATGACAGAATCTATGCCGTCATTAAAGGAATCGGCACTTCAAGTGATGGCAGGACCTCTGCCATTTATGCCCCAAATTCCAAAGGACAACTTAAAGCACTAAACGAAGCTTACCACGAGGCAGGTATTGATCCCTCCACGGTTGAACTCGTGGAAGCTCATGGGACCGGCACACGGGTTGGCGATAAAGTGGAATTTGATGCATTAAAAAAATGTTTTGAACCATCTTCTGAAAAGAATCAAACAACCCTTAGTTCGGTTAAATCCATGATCGGGCACACCAAGGCTGCAGCAGGAGCCGCAGGGATGATAAAGAGTGCTCTATCCCTTTACAACAAGGTCCTTCCCCCTACATTAAAAGCCCTGGAACCTGACCCGGAACTCGACATCAACAATTCTTCGTTTTATTTAAACCCCGAATCCAAACCCTGGGTATCAAAATCAGCAATAAAATCTTCTGGTCATCCCAGAAGATCAGGTGTCAGCGCATTTGGTTTTGGCGGAAGTAATTTTCATATAGTTTTGGAAGAATACACGCCTTCAAAGTCCCATGTTTCCTGGGACGGGGCCGTACAAATCATTGCCTTTTCATCTGATACAAAAAATGAACTCTTAGACAAACTCCATGCATTTAAAACAAATCTGAATGAGATGGAAGATGATCAGGAAACAAGGCAGACCATCGCCTGGCAGTCCTATGAATCAAGGCAGAACTTTTCAGCCGGCCATGATTTCAGGCTGCTGATTGTTCATAAAAAAAATGACGATATTCAAAAAAATCTGAAAAAAGCCAAAGAAAGCATTGATACAGGCAGATCACAACCGAATATCTATTTTTCATCCGGGGAAGAATCCAATGGAAAATCAAAAAAACTTGGTTTTTTATTCCCGGGCCAGGGCAGCCAGTATATCGGCATGGGAAAAGATCTTGTTTCACTGTTTCCTGAAGCTTTAGAAGCATTAGAACTGGCAGCAGATATCTTTTCCAAAGAGAACAACACTGCATCAGAAGACAAACCCTTAAACGAATATATATTCCCTCCCCCACCCCATTTGCAAACAAAAACAAACTCGGAAGATCAACTTCGCCGAACTGACATTGCCCAGCCGGCGATAGGTGCGTTGTCACTTGCCATGATCAAAGTGTTAAAAAGATTTGGCATAACACCACAAATAACCTGTGGTCACAGTTTTGGAGAATTATCAGCCCTTTGTTCAGCCGACTGGATGGATGAAGAGTCTTTTCTTAAGCTTGCTGCAGTGCGAGGCAAATATATGGCAACCGCCGGATCCAACCCGGATGGTGATTCAGGCAGTATGCTTGCTGTTCAAGCCTCTTTGGAAGATATTGAGGTTTTGATAAAAGAAGAAAAACTTGATTTAATTCTTGCAAATAGGAACAGCAAAACCCAGGGGGTTTTATCCGGCTCAACCAAGGAAATCCTTCGTGCAAAAGAAATCTGTAAACAAAAAAAATTAAGAGCGGTTAAGCTTCCTGTTGCTGCAGCATTTCACAGCCAACTCGTTCAAGATGCCGTAACACCTTTTAAAAAGGATTTATCCTCAAAAACATTTTCACCTACACCTATTGACGTTCTCTCCAACACCACGGGGAAACCTTATGAAAAAAAAGACTCTGAAATCAAAAAGACTCTTGGAAACCAACTGATCAATCCGGTTAATTTTGTTGGCAATATTGAAGGCATGCTTGACAAAAATGTATCCACTTTTATTGAGGTCGGCCCCAAGGCTGTATTGACGGGCCTGATAAAACCAGTTTTACGAGAAAAAAATATTACAGCGATTTCTCTTGATGCATCTTCAGGAAAAAAATCAGGTATTGAAGATCTTGCCCACACATTATGCATGATCGCTTCAAAGGGATTTGCTATTGATCTGACCCCTTGGGAAGATGCAGCAAAAAAACCTGCGCCGAAAAAAATGAAAATACAACTTACGGGTGCCAATCCTAAGCCGAAAAACAGGTGCAGTATTCCAAAATCAAAACCGGAACCGGAACCATCACAAGAACAAACATTTAATAAAAACAGGTCATTTTTAAAAGGATCTGATATGACGTCTCAAAACAGACAAAAACCAAACGCAAATAAAAATGATGACAGCAATCTTGCTTTACCGGCTTATGAAGCCATGAAAATGGTTCAAAAAGGGCTGGAAGCCATGCAGCAGCTTCAAACACAAACTGCCAGGGCTCATGAAAAATTTCTTGAAACACAGGCCCAGGCAAGCAAAACCCTGGCAGGCATGATGGAACAAACCCGAAATCTTAGCCTTAATACACCTATTACACATTCAGCACCTGCACCTGTGATGACTACTGAACATATGCCGGAATCTGTCCGTCCGGAAAATAATGATATTCCTGTTTCTCAAAATTCTTCCAATAGCAGCGTCACTCAAGCACTTGAGCCTGATACTCCGATTGAAACACCCCAACGAGTTGAAAAAAGCCTGCCTGCTGAATCTGAACATAACACTTCAGATGCTAAAATTGAACAAATTCTGTTTGAAATTGTAAGTAAGTTAACAGGCTTCCCTGTTGAGATGCTGGAATCAGATATGGACATTGAATCCGATCTTGGTATTGATTCAATCAAAAAAGTGGAAATTATTTCAGAGCTTGAAAAACAGATCCCTTCCTGCGAGGGTTTAACTACTGAAAATATCGGTTCTGTAAGGACGTTGAAAGATATTAGTAATGCCATTCAAAATGAAACCGTTTCTGCCATCCACGCCATTGGTGACGCGGATATTGGCACTACTGACAATATTATTATACCTCAAGAAAACATTGAACAAGATACCTATCAAGCCGTTTCAACGGTACTGGTCAATACCATCAGTGAATTAACAGGGTTTCCCGTTGAAATGCTCGAACCTTCCATGAATCTTGAATCAGATCTGGGAATTGATTCCATCAAACGGGTAGAAATTCTTTCAAAGTTAGAGCAGGAACTGGATCATATTGAGACTATTTCTTCCGATGACATTGCAAACCTGAAAACCATTGAAGAGATCATCACATATCTGACAAGGACTGATCAGAAAACACCTGTTGAATCAAAAAAAAAAACATCACAATTCAACACTGAACCTCAACCGGAAGCGGACAGCTCTTGCTCTGACAAACGACTGATCCGACAGGTTGTTTCTTTAAAGGAATATCCCACCAATCAGATCAGGTTTTATAATGGTGCTAAAATAGAACTGGCAGCTAAAAAAAAAGTCTACATTACTAAAGATCACTCAAATATAGCATACCTGTTTAAAATAGAATTTGAAAAATTAGGAATAGATGCTGACCTGATTGATATCAGCAAAGAAAATATTCCTGAGTTACCCGATGCAGCAGGCCTTGTTCTGGTACCCGATTCCTTTAAGAAAAAAAGCCCGGATGCTTCCATGAATTTTTTGAAATCCGCATTTCTGCTGGTAAAGAAGAATGCCCGATATCTCATGGATGCAGGTACTAAAAAAGGTGCCTTTTTAACCACCGTCTCCTTTTTAGGTGGCGGATTTGGATTTTCTAAGAAAACATTCAATAGTGATCCGGTTTACGGAGGACTTGCAGGACTTGCAAAGACCGCCAATCTTGAGTGGAAAAATGTTTTATGCAGGGCTTTGGATATGCCTGATTCCAAAAAAAAATGTATGGAAAATGCTGAAGCGGCAGTCTCTTTGATGATGACCTATGGATCAGTGGAAATGGGTCTGGATGGGGATAACTGCAATATTCCAACGCTGACAGATCAAGATCTGACACATGGTAATGTTGACCTTGACTCTGATGATGTGGTCCTCATTACAGGCGGCGCCAAAGGCGTTACTGCAGCATGTGCCGTTGAAATGGCAAAAGAGTATTCCCCCACCATTGTTCTTATAGGCAGATCTGAGACGCCATCTTCAGAGCCTGAATGGGCAAAAGATATCCGTGACCCTGCCACATTGAAAAAAACCATACTGACCCATGAGTTTAAAGGCCAGACCCCAAAACCCGCTGATATAGAAAAAATATATCAAAAAATCATTTCCAACCGGGAAATCCAAAAAAACATTCAATTAATGAATAAAAATGGCTCTAGGGTAAGATACTTTTCTGCAGATATTAGAAAACCAAAAGAAATTGATGCAATTTTTAAAACCGTACGAAAAGAATTCAACCATATAACAGCAATCATCCATGGTGCGGGCGTCCTTAAAGACAAGCTGATCATTGATAAACATATTGATCAGTTTACAAATGTGCTGGAAACAAAAGTAAAGGGACTTGA
>JAGLNZ010000159.1 GCA_023139225.1 Desulfobacula sp.
CCCGTGAATAAATTTCTTACTGCATTTATCTGATTGCTGTGATAAAAAAAGAAGGTATGAAAGTGTATAAAAAATGGAATAGAGCTTAAAATGGGTGCAGATGTTCAAAATGAACCGGGCTCAATCAAGACTGAAATTACTCGGGTTGTCAGGGATTTCTCACAATATCTATCCTGCTTGCAGCAGATGGGAAAGATTTCTCTTGATATTTCAAAAAAATCTGAAGACCAAATAAACAACTGGGGAAATAATTGGGGAACAAAAACCCGGATTCAGCAGCCCTTTTTTTTTGAGGGTCCTGAAAATGCAAATGTTTTTATTATAGACAGTGAAGACAATTTTTTTAAAGGGGAGGGCGGCAAGCTGTTAATTAAGATCCTTGGGGCCATGAACCTGACCTCTGGTTCGGTATTTATCTGCAATACAGGTGATTTAATATCTGTTCAAAAAAAAATAAAAATAATTTCTCCTAAAGTCATTATTACGCTTGGAAAAAAGGCCGGACAATTCCTGCTGAATATCCAGCAGCCCCTGGAACAATTTCGGGGAAAATTTCATGAATATCATGGAATTAAGGTTATGCCGACCTTTCATCCGTTCCTGCTTTTAAAACAACCGGAATATAAACGCCAGGTCTGGGAGGACATGAAGCAGGTGATGGCACTTGTTATGGAATTGGCAGGATCAAAAGATGGTTCTTGATGATTTTATTGATACGCTCCTGGCAGAAAAAGGATATTCTGCCCATACATGCCGGGCATATCGTTCGGATATTTCAAGCTTTATTCAATTTATTTTTGATGATCCGGACTCTGATGAAACCCAATGCCGGAAATTGTTTATGCAGGATGTAAACAATATTGATAAAAATACTATCAGAAAATACCTTGCCCACCTTGTAAGATCAAAAATAGTCAAAAGGACTATTGCAAGAAAATTGTCTTCTTTAAGAGCATTTTTTGATTATCTGGTCAGATCAGGACAAATCAGTGCTAATCCGGCTGATATGGTGCCTTTTCCAAAGCTTGAGAAAACCATACCAAAGTTTTTAGGTATTGATGATTTGTTCCATCTTTTGGATTCTATCAAAACAGATACCTGGTTAGACAAACGAAATCTTGCCATGTTTGAAACGTTTTATTCCACGGGCATGCGTGTATCGGAAATGGAAGGTCTGAATATGGAGGACATTGACTTTAAAAGGCAAATGATTAAAGTCTTTGGAAAGGGTTCAAAAGAAAGGATTGTGCCGGTTGGCAAAAGAGCCTTGAATGCCGTAAAGGATTACAGGGCATCTTTGAAAGAAAATTTTATTCCGGTTTTTTTGAATAAGAATTTTTCAAGATTAAGTTCCCGGTCCATAAGAAGGATACTTGATAAAATAGTAAGGGACTGCGGGTTGAATTTGTCTGTCTCTCCTCATATGCTGCGTCATTCCTTTGCAACGCATATGCTGGATTCCGGGGCGGATTTAAGAGGAATTCAGGAAATCCTGGGACATGTAAGCTTATCCACCACCCAGGTCTATACCCATGTGAGTATGGACAGGCTGATGCAGGTATATGACAAGGCACATCCAAGAAGCTGAAAATTTGAAGAAGGTGAAAAAATGAATAAAGAGGTATTTCACGGAACAACTATTCTTGCAGTAAGGCATAAAAATAAAGTTGTTGTAGCAGGAGACGGGCAGGTGACATTGGGAAATATTGTCACAAAACACAAAGCAAGAAAAGTCAGAAGAATTTATAA
>JAGLNZ010000016.1 GCA_023139225.1 Desulfobacula sp.
TAACCATTAATGATATTACCAAGCGTCTTGAAACGGAACAGCACCTTATCCATGCAAGCAAAATGGCCACACTGGGTGAAATGTCAACCGGTATTGCCCATGAATTAAACCAGCCCTTGTCCGTCATTAAATCATCCTCTAGCTTTTGCATGAAAAAGATGCGGAAAAATGAAAAAATTGATAAAGAGATTTTCCATACACTTGTTTCAAAAATTGACAGCAATGTGGATCGCGCTGAAAAAATTATCCACCATATGCGCCAGTTTGCAAGGAAATCAGAAATCAAACTTGCCCGCACAAATGTAAATGATGTACTTCAAAGAACATTTGAAATGTTTAACCAGCAACTTAAGATTCACGGAATTGATGTTGTCTGGGATAAAGATGAAACTTTGCCGGAAATTCTGGCAGATTCAGACAGGCTCGAACAGGTATTTATCAATCTTGTTATCAATGCAAAGGATGCCATAGAAGAAAAATGGGGAAACGAGGGGCCAAGACCGGGTGATAATGACAGGATCACCATCATCACCAAGCCAACGGGTAATTTGGTTATCATTGAAATACATGATACGGGTATAGGGATTCAAAAAGAGGACGCAGATAAGCTGTTTGAACCGTTTTTTACTACCAAGGAAGTGGGCAAGGGAACAGGCCTTGGACTGTCTATCAGTTATGGTATTGTTAAAGAGTGTTCAGGAACAATCCGGATAGAATCGGGCAAAGAGGGGGGGGCTGCTATTATTATTTCTTTTCCCGTGCTTGATGCGTCTGATGAAGATATAGTGTATGAAAATAATATATATGAGGGATTATGATTAATAAAAATCAAATATCCATATTAGTTGTTGATGATGAAGAAGATATCCGGGATGTCCTTGAAATTGTATTAAAGGATATTGGTTATACGGTATTCCTTGCTGAAAACGGTGAAAAGGCCCTTGAAATATTTCAATCAGAAAGTCCGGATATTGTGATTACCGATATTAAAATGCCGGTTATGGACGGTATTGAATTATTAAGACAGATTAAACGCGAAAATCCGGCAACAGAAGTTTTAATGATTACAGGGCATGGAGATATGCATTTGACCATTCGCAGTCTCAAATACGAGGCCATGGATTTTATCACCAAACCTGTTAATGTGGATATCCTTGAAATTGCCATTGAAAAAGCAATTGAAAAAATTGTGGCAAGGCAAAAACTTTTAGAATACACCCAAAAACTTGAACTTCTTATCCTTGAGAAATCAAAATTAGCAGACCATTTGTCATCATTAGGGCTGATGATCGGAACTATTTCACACAATATCAAAGGGCTTTTAACCAATCTTGACGGTGGTATTTATGTGGCGCGATCCGCAGTGAAAAGCAAAGACAGCAAAACAATCAAAGAAGGTCTGGACCTGCTCGAGCAGGCAGTTGACAGGATAAAAAAGATGGTCATGGACATTTTATTGTATTCCAAGGAAAGGAAATTAAATAAAATCGCCATTGATACAAAAATCTTTATTGAGAATATTAAAGAAATAATTGAGATAAAACTAAAAGGAACAAATATTGTTTTTCAATGTAATGATTCCAATTTTCCTGATACCATGTATTTTGATAAAGAGTTTATGCTGGCGGCCCTGATCAATATTTTAGATAATGCCATTGATGCCTGTATGGCTGATACCCAAAAGAAAAGTCATGAAATCGGGTTTGAAATCTCAAGAAAAAAAGATCAATTGGTGATTTATATCCATGACAATGGCTGTGGTATGGACAGCCAGACAAAAGAAAAAATATTCAATTTGTTTTTTTCTTCAAAAAGCACGAAGGGAACCGGATTCGGCCTTTATATCTCAAATTCTATTATCAAACAGCATGACGGGTCAATTCAGGTGACATCCATAAAAGGAAAAGAGACCCGGTTTAAAATTATTCTGCCCCATGAGAAATAATTTGTTTTTTTATTCGATATGCTATATTTTGAGTGTTAAGAAAATAAAAAAAATTTCGCCTTAGAAGAAATCATTATAAAATATTATTAAATAACAAAGAGTTACAGGTTGCGTTTATGGGACGAAATCAAATTTGGGCCGCCTCCTTTATTTTAGGCTCTTTTGCCTTATGTTTCCTGTCTTTATTCCAAAAAGTGATGGCTGGATATCCAGTGCTTTTTCATGGATTTTGGGTGCCGTTTTGGGCCGGAGGTTTTTTTGGTTTACTGATTGGAATGCATCATTACAAGCTCAAGAAAACACTGAATAAACTCCAGAAGGTTTATGGCGACCTGGCGTTGAAAGTTCGAGTACAAACAAATGAATTGTGTCTAAATGAAAATATGTTTCATTCAATGTATGAATCATCTGCCCTGGGTGTTGCAAAGGTTTCTCTGGACCATAAGATTGAACAGGCTAATAAGGCGTATTGCCGGATGTTGGGTTATGACGAAGTTGAACTTATTGGTAAGACTCTTCAGGAAATTACCGCCCCTGATGATGTCCTTGAAAATGTTGAAAAGCAAAATAAGCTTCGAAATGGCGAGATTAGCTCTTATCAGATGGAAAAGCGTTTTATTCACAAAGACGGCCGGATAGTTTGGGGCATTTTAAACGCCAATCTTATTCATGACTATAAAGGGGATGCAGAGTATTGCCTTGGTAATGTAATTGACATTACCGAACGCAAAAGAGCTGAACAAGCACTTTTTGAGAGTGAAAAAAAATATAGGGAACTTGCAGAATCGTTGCCGCAGATTATTTTTGAAACTGATGGAACAGGCAATATCATATATATTAACCAAAATGTTTTTGATCTTTTCAGGTATGATAAAGATGAAATGAATGAAGATTTAAATATTATTCAAATGATAATCCCTGAGGATCGTGACCGGGCCAGAAAAAATATTCAAAGCGTATTGAACGGCATGCAGTCGGGCGGTGTTGAATACACAGCACTCAGATGTGACAACACCACTTTTCCTGTTGTGATACATTCAAGCCTTGTTACTCGTAATGGCAAACCAACAGGGTTAAGAGGCTTACTCATAGACATCAGTCAGCAGAAGCAAATGGAGACGGATCTAAAGCGCCGGGCTCTGGCCATGGATCATTCGTCAGATGCTATCGTGGTAGCTGATACAAACGGAAGCATTATTTATGTAAATCCTGCATTTGAAAAAATTACCGGTTATTCCCATGAAGAAGTTTTGGGGAAAAATCCGCGTATACTGCAAAGCGGGATACACGATAAATTTTTTTACAAGGAATTATGGGAAAGACTATCCAATGGTAAGACCTGGTCCGGGCGCTTTATTAATAAAAGAAAGAATGGATCTCAATATGCCGAGGATGCTACCATCTCTCCCGTTTTTTCAGACAAGGGCAAAATAGTCAATTATGTCGCCGTTAAACGGGACGTCAGCGAAAAGTTAGAATTCGAAGCCCAACTCCGGCAGGCTCAGAAAATGGAAGCCATTGG
>JAGLNZ010000160.1 GCA_023139225.1 Desulfobacula sp.
GCAGATGCATTGACCCTGTCTGAAAAACTTGAACAAAAACTGGAAAGATATAACGGCAGTCTGACAAGGGCCTGTGTGGAACTTGCAAGGGAGTGGAGAACGGATAAATATTTAAGGCGGCTTGAAGCCATGATGATTGCTGTGGATAAGGAAAATACTTATCTTTTATCCGGCAACGGGGATGTGATTGAACCCGATGACGGGGTGATCAGTATTGGTTCAGGCAGTACATCTGCTCAGTCAGCAGCAGTCGCTTTGCTTGAAAATACAGATCTTGAACCAAGACATATTGTGGAAAAATCCATGAAAATAGCTGCTGATTTGTGTATTTATACAAACCATCATATTACTGTGGAAGAATTTAATTAGAGAGAAAACAAAAGATAATGAAAGATTTAAAACCAGATTTAAAACCGGGTCAGATTGTAAAAGAGCTGGATAAATATATTATTGGTCAGAATGATGCAAAAAAATCAGTTGCCATTGCCTTAAGGAACAGATGGAGAAGACGACAACTTGATAAAGACCTTCAAGAAGAGATTGCCCCGAAAAATATTATTCTGATCGGTCCTACCGGTGTGGGAAAAACCGAGATTGCAAGACGGCTTGCTAATTTAACCGATTCTCCCTTTTACAAGGTGGAAGCTTCAAAGTTTACGGAAGTGGGATATGTCGGCAGGGATGTTGAATCCATGATCAGGGACATTGTGGAGCTAACCGTAAATAAATTAAGGGTAAGACAGCAGGATGAGGTCCAGGAAAAAGCCGCCGGCATGGCCGAAGAAAGAATCCTGGATATTTTGCTGCCGCCATCTTCACAAAGTGGTGCTGCTATTTCAAATGATATTGATATCATTACGACGGGAAAAGAGGATGAAGAAGGTTTGCCCAAAGCCTCCACCAGGGAAAAGTTAAGGAAAATGCTGCGAACAGGAAAGCTTGATTCAAGACAGGTTGACCTTGAAGTGGCAGACAAATCTTCTCCCATGGTTGAAATTTTTTCCAATACCGGTATTGAGGAAATGGGAATCAACGTCAAAGATATGCTGGGAAACCTGATGCCCAAAAATACCAAGCGCCGCAAGGTAAAGATTAAAGATGCCATAAAACTTGTGACAGGGGAGGAAGCAGCCCATCTTGTGGACATGGAGCAAATCAAGACAGATGCCGTAACCATGGTGGAGCAATCCGGGATTATTTTTATCGATGAAATCGATAAAATAGCCGGCAAGGAGAAAAGCCATGGGCCTGAAGTTTCAAAAGAAGGGGTTCAAAGAGATCTTTTGCCCATTGTTGAAGGAAGCTCTGTGCCGACAAAATATGGAACTGTAAAGACAGATCATATTCTGTTTATTGCTTCAGGTGCTTTTCATATGTCAAAACCCTCAGACCTGATCCCGGAACTCCAGGGAAGATTCCCCATAAGGGTGGAACTTAACTCTCTGGGGGCCGATGAATTTATTAGAATTTTAACAGAACCAAAAAATGCACTTGTGCTTCAATACA
>JAGLNZ010000161.1 GCA_023139225.1 Desulfobacula sp.
ATAAAGTACTTTATTTTTGCAAAGACTATTTACGAACTTGCTGCACCTGCCAGTGGAAGGCAATCAGCCTGGAACGGGTTATGGTAAATTTATTATGGCAAATATCCAGAGGATGATAAAAATCAATTTATTTACATTTGTTTAAATAGATGTGAATACGATCTTGAGACCAGCAGGGGTTCATCATAATTGTTTATTTTAACCACATATTTTCCTGAAATTGATTTGCTTATTTTTGATATTGCCGAAACATTGATAATGGTTCCCCTGTGAATTTTCCAGAATTTTTCAGGGTCAAGTTCCTGGTCAAGCTCTTTAATGGTTTTCCGGATTAAGGATTCTTTTTTGGACGTGATCACCAGGGTGTATTTGTCAGCTGACTTAAATAAGAGGACATCCTCAATGGAAATCAGCCGGATTGAGTCACCGTGCTGGGCTCGAATCCATTGCAGAAAAGGAGATGCTTTTTCTTTTAGCAGTGTTTTTTCCAAGTGCTGTAATAAGGGATTTAAATCGGCCTGCTTTTGGGCATGGTTCATAAATCGTCTTTTACAGCGTTCTATGCTGGTTAACAGTCGCTCTTTCTGCACCGGTTTGAGAATATAATCAAGGGCTTCATTTTCAAAGGCTTCAATGGCGTACTGATCATAGGCTGTAATGAAAATAATAGAGCATTGCCTGTAAATCTGTCTGGCTACTTCAATGCCTGAAAGCCCCGGCATATTGATATCCAGAAATACGATATCCGGGGAGTGTCTGTGAACCAGTTCCAGGGTTTCCGGTCCGTTTTTTGACTCTCCTGCAATGACAAGTTCAGGCCAGAGCTGGTTTAACAGTTTGGCTAAATGACGCCGTAATTCTTTTTCATCATCTGCTATGATGGCTGTGATTTTTTTCATGGGGTATCTCCACGATGGCCTTAAGGCCCATAGGGTTCATGTCTTCAAAACATAAAGAGGCAGTGTCGCCATAGAGAGCCTTTAATCTTTTTTTAATATTGCCTGTTCCCACACCGGAAGCTGATTTTTCTTGAATCCCCATGCCTGTGTCAGCCACCTCAATGGTTAATCTATTTATTTTTTGAAATGCTTTAATCATCACCCTGCCTCCATCAATCTTGGGCTCAAGCCCGTGCTTAACGGCATTTTCCACAAGGGGCTGAATGATCATAGGCGGAATTTGAATGTTCAGGATATCATGGGGAATATCAATTTTGTAGGACAGGCGGTCGCCCATTCTGATTTTGAAAATATCAAGATAGGTTTTGATCATGTTTATTTCATCGGCAAGACGGTTACTGGGCTTTCTGGACTGGATCAAAGAGGTACGAAGATATTGTGTCAGATTTTCAAGCATTTTTTTACCCCTTTTCGGTTCATGGTCAATGAGGCTTAAAATATTGGAAAGGGTATTAAATAAAAAATGGGGCTCCACCTGTGCCTGGAGAAGCTTTAAATCCGCATTGAGTTTTTCTTTTTCAAGATTGAGACGTTTTAGTTTTTCATTGGTAGCTGAAAGTTTAAAAGCAGTGTATTTTTCATAAATGACAAAGCCGAAGGATATCATAAATCCAAGGATGACTGCAATAATGAACATCTGCGGCGGAATCTGTCCTTTAAAGCTTGAGAATTTGTGATGTATCAGGTGGCTTGCAAAATAACTTCCCAAAAGGGCACCTGACATAACGCAGACCGTTAAAAGGGCAAACTGGGAAAATGGTTTTGTTGGTTTTAACACATGAAATGCAATAATGTTTGGAATGCCGATACAAAGGCCGATGCATTGCGCAATTAAAAGATATTCAAAATATATTTTAAAGGTAAATGCCTGGGATGTCACCAGCACAAAAACAATGGCAATGACAAAGCTGCACAGGGAAATATATAAGATATCCTTTAAAATGTGTTCCCAGGTCAATTTGCCGTATTCTAATAAAATCATATTGTTTCCAATAAATTTTTTTGTTGTAATGGCCTGTATCCTGCCATGGTTCATGATATGTTTCAATCCCCAAAAGATTTTCAGATTAAAAAAAATACTCGACAGCCAGTTGTACCTGGTAGTCCAAAAAGGTTCCAAAGGAAGCATCTGCCCCGCCGGTGTTCATCATACCCGCCAGTTTCAGTTCCATATGATCGTTCAGGTCGCAGGAAACAGAAGAATAAAGCCTTGATGAGCCGTCATCAAGGCAGAAAGTAACCCTTGATATAAGGTCAACGTCATCAATAATGTCATCATTCGTATATTGGACCATAAAGTAGTTTTGGCGCAAAAAATCAAGCTGGTTTTGGGCTGATTTCCCTAATAACAGGGTGCCGTATCCTGACAAGGCAGTTTGTGAACAATAAAAGTCGGCTGCATCATTCTTGAGCTGATAGAAATCCGAGGCCTGCCTTGAATCATACCCCTGTCCATAATAGAGGTATTCAAACGTCATGCTGTCCCCGGATTCAAATGTATAGCCGATCCCTGCCAGCAGGGTGGTGTACAGGGTATGATCATCTTCTCTTACGGCATTCATTTCCCATGCAAGGGGGCCTTGCACCGCAACGGGAAACAGGGCACAGCTTCCCTGTTGGATGGCAGCTTCCCCGTATATGATTACGGCATCAGTCAAGGTGGTTCCTCCAAATGCCCCCAGTTTGATTTTTTGGTTGTCTTTATGGGATAAAATAAGGCCGGCATAGCTCTCGTCCCCGGAATAGTCTATTTTAAGGGCATACGTTTTTTTAAAATCAGACTCATCAAAGGCACCTTTATCCGTATTATAAATCAAAGAAGCCGACCAGGAAAAATCATGAACAAAAATAAGTTTTAAAAACCCTTTGCCCTCAAGATCCTTAACTGGATTTTTTTTCCCGTTATCATTAAAGAAGGGATTGGAAGGAGAATATAAAAAGCTTGGACCCCATTGTAAATTTTCCCATCCGTAGGAGGCAAACAGACTTTCAGATAATTGCCTTCGCACCTGGAATTCTATGATTTCTACATTTTTGTCCGATGCATTTTTGGTGTTTCCATCAATCGTGTACTCGGTTTGTTCAAAGGAAAACCTTGGTTTGGCAGTCAGCAGCCAGTTCTCATAAGCAAGGGACATATCCGGTTTTAAGGTAAACACCATGCCGTTATCCGAAAGCTTTGCAAACCTGTTTTGGGGATTCTGGTTCGAAGTTGCAATACCGTTGATTTCACCTAGCGCACTTGCTTTGACATTAAGTTCAAATCCTTGATCAAGTTTTTCCAGCAAGGTTTTATAAGGACAGACAGCATCGTCAGCATGCTGAAGTTCATCGATATTGTTACCAAAGGCACGGGGCAGGGCCATGCAAAAGAAAAGAATCAGCAATACTGAAATTTGGATAATTATTTTTATCGGGGACAGCATGTTAACGTCCTCTTATCTTACAAGAAGATTTAAATTAAAGGATGACGGGCTTATTTTTTTAATTTTAATATCGTGATATGCCATGATGGTTCTGTCTGTCTTGACCATGGCATTTAAAATGGTCATTTTTGAAACGAACAGGCGTTCTTTTCCATTGAGTGTAATGGTATGATCATATTCAAAAAAGGCTGTTTTAAACATTTTCCCGGAAAGAGTGAAGAATTCAGCTTTCAGGCCGATTTTTCGCTTCATTGATACCCAATATCGGATTTTGTCATAGGTAACCTTTTTATTTTTGGCCTTTAATTCATAAAGATAACACGGCTCATTGTTGAATTGGTCTTGGGTAAAGCTTTCTATGGTATAGTCGCCGGCATAATTGGTAGATGCTATGTCACCGTTTGAAGCACCGCCCAAGAGTTTTTGCCTTGGTGAAATAGGAACAGGTTTTGAAAGCCCTGGTTTAATAAACCACATATTCCTGTCCTTCATGAGAAGTTTTCTTCCCTTTATTTTTGAAGGCGATTGATAAACGGCAAGGCAGTTTGTTCCTTTAACTTTAACTTGCAGGCCATTTTCCTGTGTCTTCCCGCGGGACTCGGTAATAATATCAATATTCCATACAATGCCGGCTACATTTCCTCTGGAAAGATCGGATTCATGCAGAAGGGCTGTGGCCTTTTCCATATCTGCCGGGTTTATTGGTTTTGTGTTTGCCTGCACTATCTGCCCTGTCAGGCTGAGAAACAGAATATATATAAATAAGTTAAGATATTTCACGGGTTTTCTCCTTTTTTCTTAAACATGGGTAAGTGAATGGACAACATTCTGCCTGGCGGCACGCCTTGCCGGAACAATGGCACTGACAAGGGCCAGAAAGGTCATAAAAAAGATCAACTGGGCAATACTTAGCGGCAAAAAGTCCACAATCAACGGAACCGGGGTGGAATTGCCCGGCGGGGTATAAGAGGGTTGAATAAAACTGATAACTGCCCAGACAAGGGTATGCATTAAAAGTCCGAAAAGGCACCCTGTTAATCCCAAAAGCCCTCCTTCTGCTGCAAACAAAAGGCTAACCCCTCTTCTTTTTAATCCAAGGGCCCGCAGGGTGCCGATCTCTCTTGTCCGCTCGACAACGGCCATACCCATGGTATTAGTGGTACTCATAATGACAATGATAAATACAATGACAAAGATGAATAAAAAGATCATGTCAAACATACCACGAACGCTTTTATAAAATATGGATAATTGTTTCCAGGTTTTGATCTCAACTTCAATTCCTGATGAGGCAAGTGTATCAGTCAATTGCTGCATCACAAGGTCTGTATATTTCCAGTGATCCAGCAGAATAACGATACTGTCAGCCTTTTGCGTGTCATAAAAAGACTGGGCAAAGGAAAACGGTACTTTTATGAACTTATCGTTTGTGTCTACAACACCGGTATTATAGGTTCCCGAAATATTGATATCCAG
>JAGLNZ010000162.1 GCA_023139225.1 Desulfobacula sp.
GCATTCATTTGACCGTCAAGGGTGGCACCCATGATCACCCCATCACTTCCAGGGGCCAGTTCAAGATGGCTTGCAAGTCCCTGGGCCATTTCAACACCCAACTCGTTGTTTGAATTTAACGGGTTTCCCGTAATGGGTTGAAAACCATAAAAATCCCCTTTAACGGTTCTTTCATGTTCAGGCATAACACCCGTTGCAATAAAGATTGTAGAGTTTTTACCATTGGACACAAGGCCGGATATGGAAAGCCGTGGGCTTGCCAGGATAACATGGTCGGTTTCAAGGGCAAGCTGTGCAATTTTTTCAATATCTTTGGCAGGAATCATATATGCATCAGGGTCTGATTTTCCGTGGGCTTCCCACCCTTTTGCATAGAGGGTCAGATGCCCGATTCCGGACCCGTGGATGGCGGATGCTCTCAACCCGTCATAGATACTGTGTATATATCCCTGGAAAAGAGCGATGGACGCAAATCCAAATCCTATGGCCATCAAGCTTACCATGGTTCTTCGTTTGCTTTTGATAATATTTCTGAATGCGATTTTTATCCATTGTATGAATTGATTCATTTTAAATTCTCCTTTACTTGTCTCAATTAAACCAGACGGCCGTCTTCTAATTTGATCAGCCTGTTCATCCGGTCCAGCAGTCTCTGGTCATGAGTGGAAAACAAAAAGGTGGCCTGATCTTTTTTATTAAGCTTCTGCATGATTTCGATAATGCTGATTGAGGTGGCAAAATCAAGATTGGCTGTTGGTTCATCTGCTATGACCACTTCAGGGTCATTAACCAGGGCTCTTGCTATGGCAACCCGCTGTCTTTGACCGCCTGACATTTTATCCGGCCTGTTGCCGGCCAGATGCTCAAGGCCGACTTCTTTTAATCTTTGCATGGCCTTTTTCCCGGCAACGGCGGTTTTTACATTCCTGATCTGCAATGGCAGCATGACATTTTCAACAGCACTGAGGACAGGAATCAGGTTGAAGTTTTGAAAAATAAATCCAATCCGGTTGTTACGGTAGTCCGATTTTTGATTGTCTGACATTTTAGATACATCCTTACCATTAATCAAAATTGTTCCGGAACTGGGTTCATCAATGGTTCCGATCAGGTTCAGCAACGTTGTCTTCCCTGAGCCGGACGGCCCCCACACAGCAGTAAATTCACCCTTGTCAAAACTTAAGTTGATATTTTTTAAAGCACAAATCTGTGTCTGCCCAAGCTTGTACTGCCTGTTTATGGTTTGAAGCTCTATTAATTTCATGTTTTCTCCTGTCTTTATTTTATTAAAAGGCTGCCTGTAAAGAGATCTTAAGTGTGAAAAGAGTAAACAGGCAAATCCTATGAGACGAGTTGACCAAAAAAGGGTATGAATTGAATTTTATTAAGATAAATGAAAAGAAAGATAAGACAATTTTTTATTTTAGATCGGATTTTTATTGATAAAATCTGTAATATAAATGTTTTGTTTTATTTCGCGTTCAATGGTGGAAACAGGCGTGTCTCCATAATCATGTCCGGGGTAAAGCAGGGTTGGCAGGGGCAGGGTGATGATTTTTTTTTCTATGGAATGGATCAGTGTATCAAGATTTCCGCCAGGCAGGTCTGTCCGGCCCG
>JAGLNZ010000163.1 GCA_023139225.1 Desulfobacula sp.
GGCCCGGAGTATGAATAACCTTTATCTTAAGGGTGCCGACCTGAATAACATCATCGTGATGAAGCTCAATGTCGACGGTATAGTTGTTTCTGACCCCTGTATCTTGCAAGGCTTTCAATTTTTGGAAAAATAATTTGTCGTCAATATGCATGCACACAGGAATGTTGCAGCACCTGGATAAAGAGAGATTAGAATATACATGGTCACGATGGCCATGGGTGTTGATGATATATTTTGGAATAATTTTATTGTTGTCAATTGTCTGAATAATTTTTTCATCCTCGCCACCGGGATCAATAATGATACCCTCTAATGTCTGAGGACAGGCCACGATATAGGTGTTGACCGCAAATGGTCCGACATTAAGGCGTTTAATGAATAATGATTTGTTTTGCACGTGGTATCCTTTTGTCCGCAAGCCAGGTTCAGGTTTGTTTTGTTTATCCCCGGCACTTTAAATCAAATAATTTTAATTGGCAAGAAATCAAAGATTTGAAATGCAACCCCTCCTTTTGGTGAAATATCATATAAGTCGATGAAATATCACCATCATAATGACTTTTTACTTTTGCCTAGAACATTGTTTTTTCAGGGAAGATCCTTGGCAGGGGGAGTGTTTCAGTTTTTTTTTGAAAACATGAAATGTTTTGCACGGTTTTTGCTCTTACTATATTTAAAATAAAAGATAGTGTACTGCAAGGGAGACAAAGACTATGAAAAAAACAATCAATCCAACCCAATATACCTCGGGATGCAATCTTTTTTTCCTGTTTTTTATCGTCCTGGTCACTTCGACGTCTTTTGCACAGGATTTTAAAGAAGGGTTAGGCCAGGATTTAATTGTCTCTGCTAATGTTCTGTCTTTATCAGCCAGTATCAATTCTGAACGGATGTCAATTTCTTACCATGGCCTCTCAAACAATAGCGCAATTCTTTTTCAGCCTGACAGAAATCCATATATGCTTGACTCTTTAAAATCATCTGATGCAGATTTTGAGGAGTTTGATGCAGATGATTATATGCTTAAGTTTGGCAGAAAATTAAAACAAATGAGCCGATTTTTTATAAAGTATTTTAATGTTGATGATTTTGCAACAGATGACCCGGATTCTAAATTTTTACTGAAAAGCAAAGTTGATACAGACAAGAATAACACAAATGATTTTGAATTTAATTTATCGTTAAATGTTGGATATAATGACGAAAATACGCTGAGAATGAGTGCAATAAAAATAGAATCATTTTGGCTTCAAACTTATGTCAGCGCCGTTTATGCGTATGAAGAAAGTAACCTTGAGTTAGGCTTAAGCAGTGCGTTTCTAAATCATTATCTCCTGGACGGAATGAAACTGGAATTCCAGGCAAGCCCAAGCGCTGGTTCCGGAGCGGTTTTGTTGACAATGAGCATATAACCATTCAAACAAAAACATATCCTTCCCCTAAGATTATTTCTGCCTTATTCCTTCGGCAATTGGTTTTTTAAAAATAAATTGTGAAAAAATAAAAAAATTGTTGCAATTTTTCAACAGATGTGAAAAAAATAAAACAATTAAACTAAAAGGATGATTGAAAGGATCATATGGCTGAGAATAAGATAGATGAATTGATGAGAAGGATTCTTGATTCTACGGGTATCAGTTCCCAGTCAGAGCTTGCAAAAGAACTTGAAATTAACAGGTCCGGCATCACCCATGCAAGAAACAATAATAAAATACCGGATAAATGGATCGTCAAGCTGTATAGAAAGTTCGGTTTTAATCCCCAATGGATTGATACCGGTGCCGGAAATGTATTTATCCACAAACAATCAGACTATGATGTCGAGTTTAAATATATTCCAAAAGTAGCGGCAAGACTGTCTGCAGGCACCGGGTCTTTTGAGAGTGAAGAAAATATAACGGATTATTTGTCCTTTCAAACAAAGTGGCTGGCCGGCAAGGGATCAGCCGGCAGTATGGTTGCCATGGAGGTTTTTGGTCAGAGCATGGAACCGGTTATAAAAGAGGGTGATACCGTTCTGATTGATCAATCTCAAAAAAATATACTTGCGGGAGCCATATATGCTGTAGGTGTGGAAGATACGATTTTAGTAAAAAGACTGGAAAAACATCCCAACAAGCTGGTCCTTTGCAGTGATAATAAAGGCTATGAACCCATTTACCTGGAAAGAGAACAGATGGATCAAGTCAGAATTATCGGTAAGGTTATTTGGAGCTGCCGGGAATACAGGTAGATTTTTTTTATGCGTGATGTTTAGTTTTTTCAACAAGTGATGAAATATATAAAACAAGGAGCTAATAGATGCAACAAAAACAAAAAACAATATTTGAAAAATGTTTCATAGGGCTTATGGGAACAGCATGGACTACGGGTTTGCTTATTGCCGGAAGTGACAGCCCTTATATGCCTTGGCTTAATGGGATTGGGCTTCTTTTATTTTTCAGCGCAAGCATTTTGCTGGGAAAGCTCTTCAAACCGTCTAATTCAAATGCCGATATCGTGATATATCCTAAGTTTTATCAAAAATTCGATATCAATGCTATAAAATCAAAGAAGAAAAATCAAAGAATCCATACAGGATATGCTAAAGCCTTTTTTTAGAGCAAGCCTGGCTTTTTTTAAATTCAATGTGGTAAATGATTATCCTTTTTCCTTCTCAGGATTTAGATCTTAAAAAAATATTATATATGAACCTAAAAATAAATTTTGGTTTTTTCTTGTTATTAGAGGAAAAAACAAATAATCAATTGGATAATATTTTAATATTTTTTGACCGGTAAGGATCGTTTGTGGAAAAAGGCTTGCAAATTAGAAAAATTGAACATCTTAATCGTGTTCTGGGGACTATCAGGGATGTTGGAAGACTGCTGATCAATGAAAATGACCGGGAGAAATTAGTTCAAGGTATTTGTAATATCCTGGTTCAAAAAAGAGGATACTATAATGCCTGGATCGGTTTGTTCGGCCAGGGTAAAACCATTGATTTCATTGCAGATTCCGGGATTGAATCTCATTTCGAGGATATTAAGAAAAATATTAAAATTCAAAAATTTACCCCTTGTATTGAGCATACACTTATTTCAGAAAGGGTTTTTGCGGTCAATGATCCTGTAAAGGAATGCACTGAGTGTGTCCTTTCAAAGGATTATTCAAACAGAGGTGCATTGGCGGTCCGACTGGAATATGAGGGCAAAAACTATGGGTTTATTGTTGTGTCCATACCTCAAGAGTTTTCCTCGGATGACATTGAAAAGAATATCATAAAAGAAATTTCAAATGATATTGCCTTTGGTTTATATCGGCTTGATCTGGAAGATAAAAGAAAATTTACAAAAGAAGACCTTAAACAAAGCAGAATTCAGTTTAAAACCCTGATAGAGAATTCATTGAATACAATTTCCATTATACAGAACAATAAGATTGTTTATAAAAATGCAGGGCTTAGAAAAGTTCATGGTTTAATGTGCCAGGTGTTTGAGCCCCCTGAATTTTTGGGTGTGTATTCCAAAGATCGTACCAGGATAAAACAATTGTATACACAATTGTTGTCCAATAAAATTTCACATATTGAAACAGATTTCAGGTACTCTCCTTTAGGTAAGGCACGTGCAGATCATGAAATCCGCTGGGCACTCCTGAGCGCTACTAAAATAGACTACCTTGGGGTTGAATCCGTATTGACCAATATTATGGACATCACAGACTCAAAAGAAGTGGAAAATTTTTTAAGAATACAGGACAAAATGACCTCCCTTGGGCGGGTAACCGCCGGTATTGCCCATGAAATAAGGAACCCGTTATCCGGAATATATATCTATTTAAAAGCATTAAAAAAAATCTACAACCAAATGGGAGATATCACTAAAGTTGTATCGATTATTGATAAAATCGAGCTTGCTTCATACAAGATTGAATCGATTATCAAACGGGTAATGGATTTTTCAAAACCAAGTCAGCCTCGATTTATCATGACCAATTTAAATGATTATATTGATGAAGTTACAAAGTTGACATCGGTTACATTAAGAAAAAGCGGCATTCGCTTTGAAAAGTATCTGGATTTAAATATTCCAAAATGTTTTGCAGAACCCCATCTAATAGAGCAGGTCATATTAAATTTGATAACAAATGCAGCCGAAGCAATGAAAGAATTTCAGGGTGAAAAACTAATCGTTCTCAAAACATTTCAAAAAGATAATAATGTTGTCATCAGTGTCAGGGATACAGGTCCGGGCATACCATTATCAAGGCAGTCAAAAATTTTTGATCCTTTTTATACGACCAAATCCAACAGCTCCGGTATTGGACTGAGTATTTGTCATCGAATTATTTTAGATCACGGTGGATCATTGAAGTTTCATACATCTGAAAACGGCGGTGCCAAGTTTATTATTGAACTGCCTTTAGAAAAAAAAGGGGTATGATCAGGTTAATATGATAAAGTATTCCATTGCCATTGTCGACGATGAGGAAATCATTAGGGATGCTCTTGATATAACACTTTCGGATAGTTACGATATTTTGCTTTTTGAAGATGCAGAATCGTTTATAGCTTCTATGTTAAAAAAATTGCCGGATCTGGTTTTAATGGATATTGGTCTTCCCATGATGAACGGTATAGAGGCCCTTCGAATCGTAAAAGAAAAAACCAATGACATACCCGTCATTATGGTCACTGCCTATGAAGATATCAGCATGGTGATCCAATCCATGAAAATCGGAGCATTTGATTTTATTTTAAAACCCATTAATCCGGATATCCTGGAACTTACCATTAAAAAAGCGGTTTCATCAATTGCACTTATCAAAGAGGTAAAGATTCTCCAGGAAAAGTTTCTTCAGGATAACCAACCCTGTTTTATCGGGGAAAGCAAGAATATTCAAAATGTAATGGATTTCATTAATATGGTCTCAAAAAGTCCGGATACGCCGATTATGATTCTGGGAGAAACCGGCACGGGAAAAGAACTTATTGCAAAGGCTATCCATGCCAGAAGCCCTGTCTTTCAAGGGCCATTTATCCCCGTCAACTGTTCAGCATTTCCAGAAGATCTTATTGAATCAGAGCTGTTTGGGTATGAACCCGGTGCGTTTACCGGTGCAAAAAAACAGGGGAAGAAAGGCTTTATAGAAGAGGCAGATACCGGCACACTTTTTTTTGATGAAGTCGCGGATTTGAGCCTGGCAGGCCAGGCAAAGCTTTTGCGATTTTTAGAGACTGGTGAATTCTATAAGGTCGGTGGAACAAAAAAATACCATGTCCAGACCCGGGTTGTTTCTGCAACCAATAAAAAAATTGAAGCGCTTGTTAAAAAGGAAAAATTCAGAAAAGATTTATATTTCAGGTTGTGTGTGGTCAAGGCTGAAATCCCCTCCCTAAATGAGAGAAAAGAGGATATCATGCCCCTTGGCAGACATTTTCTACATGAATTTAATCAAAAATTTTCAAAAACCTTAAAAGGATTTTCACAAGAGGCTGAAGAATATCTTTTATCATATGAGTTTACAGGCAATGTCAGGGAATTAAAAAATATGATCGAACGGGCGGTACTCATCGCAAAAACCGACAGGCTTGAACTGGACGGGTTAAAGGGTTCATCAAGTTCGTTGAAGGATAAAGGCAAATCTAAACCCAAGCAACGTCAGAATCTCGGTTCTGAAGGAATTGATCTTGCCAAATTACTTGAAAGTACTGAAAAAAAGTTCATGGAGCAAGCCCTGGCACTCTCAAAAGGCAATGAAAGCAAAGCTGCAAGATTGTTAAATATGAACCACCACACCTTTAGATACCGATGGAAAAAAATATCAAATAAGTAATCCTTGATTACATGCCACTGATGCCGACAGCCTGTTTCACCACGGTTAAAAGCATTTTAAACTGAGAGCAGGCAGTTACGGAATGGGGTACATTTGCCGGCATGACCACCACCTGTCCGTTGGTTGCTTTGATTTTTTTGCCATCAATGTTGATAAGGGCTTCGCCATCCAAAACCTGAATCATTGCATCGCCGGGGGAGGTGTGGGCACTGATTTCTTCATCCTTATCAAAAGCAAACAGAGTGATGTTGACGTGGGATTTGCTTGAAAGGGTTCTACTGACAACTCTTCCTTCTTCATAATCAACAAGATTAACAATATCCACAGGTGTAGAAAAGGGGATGTTTTTAATTAACTGCACAGCTTTATCTGTCATAATCATTTCCTTTTAAAACTTAAGGTTTAAAATTTCTATTTTTATTGAGTATAATCATGGTTCGGTAACTTTGCAATTTTTTGGGTCTTGGGCTTTTGCTCACCTTGTCTTTTCCCCTTGACAGGACAACGAATTTAATGGATGAATAAATCCATGGTCAAACGAATTGGAATTTTAGGTTAAGGGGAAAAATGGATATTCAGTCAATTGCATCTCATTGTAAAAAAGCTGCTATCTTCATGTCAGCACTTTCAAGTGACATAAAAGACAATGCGCTGCAAAATATTATCAAAGCGTTAGAAGAAAATATAGATCTCATTATTGAAGCAAATAAAAATGATCTTGAACAAGCTAAAAAAGATGATCTCGACGCACCTTTGATGAAACGTTTGAGATTTGATCGTACCAAAATATCAGAAACCTGTGATGGTATTGAAAGCCTGATAAAATTGGAGGATCCGGTAGGTAAAACACTGAGTGCTATGGAACTGGACAAAGGGCTTACACTTTTTAAGGTGAGCAGGCCCATTGGTGTGATCGGGGTTGTTTTTGAATCCCGTCCCGATGCCCTGGTACAGATTGCCGCTCTTTGCCTGAAAAGTGGGAATTCAGTATTGCTGAAAGGTGGGAGCGAGGCATCAGCCACCAATCGAATTCTGGCAACTATCATTTCTAAAGCCGGTGTTGACGCAAAATTGCCTGAAGGATGGCTGGGACTGCTTGAAACACGCAGTGATGTGGATCAGATGTTAAAGCTTGAAACTTCGGTTGATCTGATTATTCCAAGGGGCAGCAATGAGTTTGTGCGCTATATTATGGACAATACGGTCATTCCTGTCCTGGGACATGCAGACGGGATTTGTCATCTTTATATCGACCGGTTTGCTGATCCAAAAATGGCAATAGATCTGTCAATAGACAGCAAATGCCAGTATGTGGCGGTTTGCAATGCAACAGAAACCATCCTGGTTCATGAAGCCCTGGCCGGAGAAATACTTCCAGTTTTAAAGTCCAAATTAGAAGAGCAGGGTGTCAAAATTTATGGATGCGAAAACACGGGCGCCATCATTGACGTTGAAGCAGCCACAGAGGTTGACTGGCAAACCGAATACCTTGACTTGATTGTCTCCATTAAAGTTGTCCCTTCCCTGAAAGAAGCGGTTGCACATATTAACCGATACGGATCAGGCCACACAGATGTGATTGTTACAGGCGATAAGAAAAGAGCCCTTTATTTTATGGATTATGCAGATACAGCAGATGCTTTTGTAAATTGCAGCAGCAGATTTGCCGATGGATTCAGGTTTGGTCTGGGCGCTGAGGTGGGTATCAGTACCAATAAAATTCATGCAAGAGGGCCGGTTGGTCTCGAAGGTCTTATGATTTATCAATGGCGGTTGATGGGTGACGGGCATATGGTAAAAGAGTATACAGGTAAGACGGCTAAACTATTCACACATAAACCATTAAACAAAGAGTTCAGTTAGAGACAAGCCATGCCAAAACAACGATTGATCAATGCCAAGCGGGTGGTTGTAAAATTGGGCAGTAATGTGATCACTGCAAAGAACAGTTTAAACCTGGAAGTGATTGAATCTATCTCCAGGCAGATCAGTACCCTTATGGATAAAGGGATCGAGGTGATTCTGGTATCCTCGGGGGCCATGGCAGCCGGTTTGCGGAAAATGGAAATGAAAGGCCGTCCGGATGAGATACCCAAACGCCAGGCAATTTCAGCCATTGGTCAGAGCGGAGTGATGAATGCCTATGAGAAAAGTTTTGCCGGGTGTGATAAAAAGGTTGCCCAGATTCTTTTAACCGCTGAAGATTTGAATAACCGAAAACGGTATCTGAATGCAAGAAACACCTTGTATACGCTCATCAACTGGAAAGTCGTGCCCATCATTAATGAGAATGATACCATCATGGTTGAAGAGATAAAACTAGGGGATAATGATAATCTTTCTGCAATGATCACCTTGTTGATGGATGCTGATTTTTTATTCATTTTAACCGATATTGATGGGTTATATAATAAAGATCCAAGGAGATTTTCCAATGCGAAGTTGATTTCAAGAGTTACAAGTTTTAAAAAAGAAATTGAAGAATTTGCAAGTGGAATCCCCGGAACACTGGGCACCGGAGGAATGCTCAGTAAAATTCAGGCCGCCAAGAAAGTAACTTCGGCTGGAATCCCCATGATAGTGGCCCGAGGAGACACATCGAATGTGTTATTGCGGCTTTTTGACGGTGAAGATCAAGGCACATACTTTGTTCCAAGAAAAGAAAAAATGGCCAGCCGGAAATGCTGGATTGCTTATACACTTGCTCCCAAAGGAAGTATTGTTATTGATGATGGGGCTGTCCGTGCAGTCAGGAAAAATGGAAAAAGCTTGCTGCCCATAGGGGTTGTCACAGTAGAAGGAGATTTTGAAGAAGGTGCTGCTGTCTCTTTTAAGACACTTGCCGATGAAATTATCGGAATTGGGCTGGTCAATTACAGATCTTTTGATATCAATTTGATAAAGGGATTAAAAACATTCCAAATAGAAGCGTGTCTTGGTGGTAAACATTATGATGAGATCATTCATCGAAACAATCTTGTGCTTACAGAATAGAGAACATCAATAAACAGGAGTAAAAAAGTGGACATATATTATATTAACGGAGAATTTATTGATGATGAGGATGCCCGGATATCTGCCAAAGATATTATTGTTTTAAGGGGATTCGGGGTGTTTGACTTTCTGGTTACCTACAACAGACGCCCTTTTTATCTTAAAGAGCATGTTAAACGTCTTGAAAATTCAGCAAAGGAAATCGGTCTGAAACTTTTGCATACCACTGAAGAAATATGTAAAATTGTTCAGGAAACCATTGACAGGAACCCCCATCATGATGAATCCAATGTCCGGATAGTTTATACCGGCGGTGTGAGCCCGGACGGGGTGACGCCACAGGGTAACGGGGTTCTCATGGTCATGGTCACCCCCAAACTTCGGTTGCCGGACTGGTGGTATACGGACGGTGCATCCATTATCACCGTTGACATAGAACGATTTATCCCCACCGCCAAAAGCACCAATTATTTATCAGCCGTGTCTGCATTACAAAAAGCCCACAAGACCGGGGCTGTGGAAGCTGTCTATGTTGATCGGAATCAGCGGGTATTGGAGGGCACCACCACCAATATTTTTGGAATCAAAGGCACCACCATCATTACGCCTCCAGACAGCATCCTGCCGGGGATTACAAGAGGTATTATCCTCAAGCTGATTCCGGAAGACCTTAAGCTTGAGATGCGCCATATGGAGCTTGTGGGGCTTCTGGAAATGGATGAAATTTTTATTAGTGCATCCAACAAGGAAATCGTGCCCGTCATCAAGGTCAATGATATAACCATTGCATCGGGCCGGCCAGGAGAAAAAACAAAACAGATCATGGCCTTTTTTAAAGCAGTTACCACTGATTTTGGGATAGGCAAAGTTTCTAAAATTTTCTAAATTTAGAAAGATTTCTAAATAAGTTTCGAATTTTTATAAATATTTAAACAAATATTCAACACCAAATTTCCTAAGGAACTGGTTTTATAAATTAAATCCACAAATCTTTTTCCTGGCATGGTTTCTGCTTGCAGTGCTATAAAGTTTTAACAATTAATGATTAGGATCAAATGGCTAAACAACATAAAAAATCACCTCAGATCATGTTTATTGATAATGATGAGCATGTTCGTG
>JAGLNZ010000164.1 GCA_023139225.1 Desulfobacula sp.
TGAGCGCAGCCAATGAAAAATCATTTAATAGGATCACCATTGATGGTGATACCAGTACCAATGATATGCTTTTAGCCCTGGCAAACGGTGCTTCAGGAGTTGAAGTCAACGATGCTGAGTCTAAAAGAGTATTCCAGAATACGCTTGATAAAATTTGCTTTGAACTTGCCAGAATGATAGTTAAAGACGGGGAGGGCGCCACCAAGCTTGTACAGATTATTGTTAAAGGCGCTCAAACAAAACAGGATGCATTCAAGGCATCTGAAACCATTGCCCATTCCAATCTGGTAAAGACGGCTATTTACGGGGAAGATCCCAACTGGGGTAGAATCACAGCTGCTGCCGGCCGCTCCGGAGCCCATGTTGTTCCTGAAAAAATAGACCTTTTTTTTGATGATCAGCCATTGGTTTTAAAAGGCAACTGGCTGGGAGCCAAAGCAGAAAAACACACAGCCCAAATCATGAAAAAAAAAGAAATAATCATTACGCTGGATCTTAATCTCGGGGAAGAGACAGACAGCTTTCTTTTTTGTGACTTTAGTATTGATTATGTAAAAATTAATGCTGAATACAGGTCTTAAACATGCGGCTTCAAAAATATCTGGGTCATGCCGGGATTTGTTCCAGGAGAAAAGCGGAAGAGCATATTTTAAATGGTCGGGTTAAAGTAAACAATCAGATTGTCACAGAACTTGGAACAAAGATAGATCTTGAAAATGACAAAGTTTTTTTTAATAATCAACCGGTTATTTTAAAACAAGATGCTTCTAAAATTTATATTGCTTTGAACAAACCACAAGGCTATGTCACTTCCTGTTCACAGCAGCAAAGCAAAATTATTCTTGATTTGATCGATATTGATGAGCGTATATACCCTGTGGGTCGCTTAGATAAAGATTCTGAAGGATTGGTTCTACTGACAAATGATGGAGATCTTCATAATAAACTATCCCATCCTTCTTTTAATCATGAAAAAGAGTATATTGTAACAACGATTCACCCCGTTTCTGAAGCTGCATTGAAAAATATGGCCCAGGGTATTGTTATTGACAAAGTTAAAACCAGAAAAGCGAAGGTGAAGCGTTTATCAAAAAATAAATTCAGTATTATTCTGAAACAGGGGAGAAATCGCCAGATCAGAAAAATGGTGGGCAAAACCGGAAACAAGGTTGATATTTTAAAAAGAATAAGGATGGCAAATATCAACCTTGGAAATTTGAAAAAAGGAAAATGGCGTTACCTGACCCCTGAAGAAATCAAGCAATTAACCAAGTGACTGAATCCCAATGGCTTTTCTAATTTTTTCAAGAAAGGGTACGGAAAACTGCCTTGCTTTCATGGCACCCTTTTGAAGTACTTCATCAATATCCAACGGGTTTTTTATCAATTTTTCATATCTTTGCCTTGGTTCATTCAAGATTTCATTAATATATTCAAACAATTCTTGTTTCATGGTTCCCCATGCAATTCCCTGTCTGTAACGCTGTTCCATTTTTTTGGTTTCCGATTGGGTTGCAAATGCCTTGTAAATTGAAAAAAGTGTGCAGGTTTCGGGGTCTTTTGGTTCATCCGGCCCCAGAGAATTGGTTTTTATTTTCATTATCTGTTTTCTAAGACGTTTTTGTGTATCAAACAAAGGTATATAATTATGATAGCTTTTACTCATTTTGCGGCCATCCAGACCTGAGAGAACAGCAGAAGTCTCATCCACAACAACTTCGGGAAGAATAAACAGTTTTTTATAAATATGATTGAATCTTGCGGCAATATCTCTTGTCATTTCAAGATGCTGAACCTGATCTTTGCCAACGGGTACTTTTTGAGCATTAAACATCAGGATATCCGCAGCCATAAGTATTGGATATGAAAAAAGCCCCATTGCTATGCCTTTATCCGGGTCTTTGTGTTCTTGTTCTTCATTTTGGGCAACGGCAGCTTTATAAGCATGGGCTCTGTTCATCAATCCTTTGGCAGTAATGCTGGTGAGTATCCAGGTCAATTCCGGTATTTCAGGAATATCTGATTGCCGGTAGAACACACAGTTTTTATAATCCAGTCCCAAGGCAATCCATGCGGCAGCAATTTCAAGTGA
>JAGLNZ010000165.1 GCA_023139225.1 Desulfobacula sp.
TTTTTACTGGTTTCAACTGCCGGTCGTATGGCACCGACATAATTACCAAGATGTGGGGTTCCGCTGGTTGTGATTCCGGTTAGAAAATCTGCATTTTTCATGTTGGGCTATTCCTGAAATAAATTATTATTAATTGATAAAAGGGGGATTAACAAAAAGTTATTATTTAATCAATAAGTTTGTTTTTCTCAGCATATTGGGTGGCAAACTTAATTTCTTCTTTTTTTGTTTTTAATTGCCCATCCAGTTTAGCATTCAGGACCTGGTTGAGTATGGTACTGAAAACAGGACCGGATGGTATACCGATTTTTATCAAATCTCTACCCTTGATGTAAGGTTTTATTTCTCTTTGATGTGTATAAAAATTTGAAATAGCTTTTCTTGTATCATCATCTTTTGCCAGGGCCATCATGTATAAAATATATTCGGTTTTAAAATTAATGAGAGCCCAGTACAGATCCTGTTTGGTATAGGTTGATGAGTTCTCTATAACATATAGTTTTTTTTCAGCTTTATATCTTTTTTCCAAAAGAATCCCACGCTCTTTTAAAGGGACTTTCAGCCTGTTGCAGATTTCTTCGCAGACAGTATAAGAACAACGGTTCAAAAGGGCCATAAAGTAAACTGCCCACCTGGGATATTGTTCATCTATGTATAAAAGATCGTGCCAGGATAATATTTTATTCACCGACTCAAGCAATTGATAGGTATTGGGGATAATTGTCAGGTTTTTATGAATAACTTTTTCAAGGCCGTATACCTCCAGTGTTCTAATCGCAGGGATAGGGTTCTCCTCTTCAAAGATTTGCTTTAGTTCGGATAGCACCCTAAGACCGCTTAAATTTTTAAAACAATCAATCTTAATTGCATTTTTAATTAAATTTGACGTCACTTTTCCAATTTTGAATCCAAAACGGTTTGAAAATTTAATGGCTCTGAAAATACGTGTAGGGTCTTCAACAAAGCTCAAATTATGTATGGTTCTGATTGTTTTATCTTTCAGGTCCCTGTTGGCACCAAAATAGTCTATCATGGTTCCAAAATTTTCAGGGTTAAGGCTTATGGCCAGGGTATTGATTGTAAAATCCCTTCGTGCAAGATCAAGCTTGATAGAACTTTTCTCAACAATTGGCAATGCTGCGGGTGTCTTGTAATATTCTAACCTGGCAGAAGCCACATCAATTTTAAAATTATCAGGAAAAATAATAACGGCGGTGCCAAATTTCTTATGGGTGTTGATTCTGCACCCTTGTTTTTTTGCATAGACTTTGGCAAATCTAATACCGTCTCCTTCAACAACGATATCGATATCCTCGATTTGTCTGTTCAGCAGCAAGTCTCTTACAAATCCACCGACAACAAATGCATTATATCCAAGTTCATTGCCTGTCTTACCGATGTTTTGAAGCAGTTGTTTTATTCGGTTATCAAGTCGTTGTTCAAGAATATTTTCAATATGTCTTTTTTTAGCATTTTTTTTAACGCCGGGTTCAGTCTCGTTTCTTTTAAGTGCTTTGTTATGCTGAACCAGGTAATTTAACAGATCTGTACGGGTAATAACGCCTTTGATCCATCCATCATCAATAACAGGCAAAATTCTATGTTTGCCTTCAATAATACTATTTTCAATTTGAAAAACGTCAGCATCAGAAGAAATATAACTGACCTCGGAATTCATGTATTCTTTAACTGGAAGATGGGATAACTTATGATGGTGTGTTTTCTCTATCACCTGCCGTGTAATATATCCTTCATAGGAGTTCTTTTTTTTATCAACAACCAATAGTGTGTTTATATTATATCGTGTCATCATATTGCCGGCTGTTTTACAGGTAACACGGGGCTCAATGGTGATAGCCGGTGATGTCATCAGGTTTTTTGCGATCTGAATACTTTTCACTTCTTTTTTAAGTCGTTCAATGAGCAGTATTTCAACCTGCGCCAGGGTATGGTTATCGACCTTTGCAGAAGCAGCATAAGGATGACCACCGCCGCCAAATTCTGAAAGTATCTTGCCTGCATCAACTTCAGGAATCCTGTTTCTCGCAATAATGTTAATTTTATTGTCCATTAAAACAATGGCAAAAAAGATATCAAGGTTTTCCATTCTGACAACCTTTTGAACAATTGTCGCAAGATCAGTAATATACGAAGGAGAAGAAATTACAGATATATGAACATCAACACCATTTATTTTATGGACAGTCATTTCGTTTAACAATTCATTCAACCACGTGACCTGTTCGGATTTAATTTCCTTAACCACAAAACTGACTATGGTATTAAGATTGGCACCACAGGACAAGAGAAAAGCGGCCTGTTCAAAATCTTCCTTTGTAGTGGAGGAATAGGTAAACAATCCCGTATCCTCATATATTCCCAAAGCCATGACCGTTGCTTCTTCCGGGCTGGGGAATATTTTTTTTTCCTGTAACAACGAACTTAATATGGTTATTGTTGCACCGGTTTGTCTAATGATTTCAAAAGAACCGGGAACATCGCCCTTCATGGCAGGATGATGATCATAGATATCTATTTTAATGTTTTTTTTGTTGAGTAATTCAGATACCTGGGTCAATCTGCTTTTTTGTCTTGTGTCAACAATTACGAGTCTGGAGGTTTGAGAAAAATCTATGGAAGCAGGGTCTGCCATGTTAAACAGGTAACTTGTGGAACTGATAAAAAAATCCCTTAAATTTTTTTCCTGGGAGCCTGGAAAAATAATAACCGAACCGGGATATAATTTCTGGGCCGCAAGCATTGATGCGATGGCATCAAAATCCGCATTAATATGACTGGTAATAATAGTATCCGCTTTAATGATTTTATTTTTTTTACTCAACAAATAACTCCTGTTGTAATCAATTGATAAAATTTATATAGTATATCTATTTGAATTTTACAATTGATCTGACTTTGATGGTCTTAAATTTTATCAAGGTCACCTTAGTTTTAAAAATTACAGGAAGGATTAATAATGCCTACTATCTACGAATGGAAGGGAAAAAATCCCAAAGGAAGAAAAGTCAAAGGTGAAATGGAGGCAGAGACTTCTGAACAGGTTAAACAAAGTCTTCAAAGACGAAAAATAACCCCAACCAAAGTTAAAAAAAAACCAAAAAATCTTTTTGAAAATATAGAATTTCTTCAGCCTAAGGTCAAAGAGAGTGAGGTGATTATATTCTCCAGACAGTTTTCCACGATGATAGATGCTGGATTACCCCTTCTTCAGTGCCTTGATATCCTTCAATCACAACAGGAGAATCCAACGTTTAAAAAGAATTTGAAAAAAATCAAAGAATCCGTTGAATCCGGTGAAACCTTTGCAGACTCCTTAAAAAAATTCCCAAAAGTATTTAATGAGCTGTTCATCAATATGGTTGCAGCAGGTGAGGCAGGGGGAATTCTCGATATTATCCTGAAACGGCTTTCTGCATACATGGAAAAAATGGCAAAACTGAAACGACAGGTCAAGGGTGCCATGACCTATCCGATTATCACCATTATAGTCGCGGTTATCGTGGTTTCTATTATCCTGGTTTTTGTTATCCCTGTTTTTTCAGATATGTTTACCGACTTTGGAGCAACCTTACCTGCACCCACTTTAATGGTAATGGCTCTAAGTGACTTTGTCATTGGTAATATCGTATATATCATTGGGGGCATATTTGGAGGATTGTTTTTTATTCGACGTACCTATGCGACCCAAAAAGGTCGCATTTTCATGGATGATATGTTTTTAAGACTCCCTGTTATCGGTATTCTGATCAGGAAAGTGGCTGTTGCCAAGTTTACAAGAACAACCAGCACAATGCTTTCAAGCGGAGTATCAATTCTTGAAACACTTGATATTGTGGCAAAAACATCTGGAAATAAAATTATAGAATTTGCCATCCAGGATGTCAAAACCGGAATTTCGGAAGGAAGATCAATGGCCGATCCTTTGCTTGAAAGCGGTGTTTTCCCTTCCATGGTCTGTTCAATGATCGCTGTGGGAGAATCAACCGGTGCCCTTGATACAATGATGGAAAAAATTGCTGATTTTTACGATGATGAGGTGGACCAGGCCGTTAAAAACCTGACAGACATGATAGAGCCTTTTATGCTTGTTTTTCTCGGGGTGATTGTTGGCGGTCTTGTGATCTCCATGTATCTGCCTATTTTTACTATGGCAGGCGCTATTTCATAGATTTATGATAAACAGTCATTTACCAGGCAATTCGGATTTATTCATTCAAATAAAATGGATCATTCTGTCAAGGGTTATTTTTGCCGTCGTTCTTATTATATCCTGTCTTGTTTTTTCTTCAGGTGAAAATTTATCTTTTTTTTCACAACCGTTTTTATCCTTATATAATATTGCTGCATTAATCCTGATCCTTTCAATTGTTTATCTGATCTGGCTGAATAAATTTAAAAGACATCTCATTCTGGCGTATTTCCAGACCATTGCCGATACAATTATTGTAACCGCCATTATCTTTGTTACGGGCAGTTATGACAGTATTTTTACCTTTCTTTACCTGGTGATTATTATCTATACTTCCATGTTGCTGCTTCAAAAGGGCAGTATCATTATCTCCACACTTTCATGTGTTCAATATAGTATTTTAATCGAGCTGGAATACTATAAAATCATCACACCGTTTATGGGACAGTTTTATCTTTCCAGTACCATAGATGAAAGCCACATTATATACAGAATCATCATCGTCATAACGGCATGTTTTGCTGTAGCAAGCCTCAGCGGTATCCTGGCCCTTCAGTTAAAAGGTGCCAAACAGGATTTAAAAATGGTCCAGGAACACTTGAAACGGGTTGAAAAGATGGCTGCAATGGATGAAATGATTTCAGGCATAGCCCATGAAATTAAAAATCCGTTAGCTTCTTTATCGGGTTCTATTCAACTGCTTAGGGAAGATACAAAACCAGGTTCTTATGAAGACAAGCTAATGCAAATTATCTTACGAGAAACAAATCGACTTAAAAATATTGTTAATGATATCAGGCTATTTGCAAAACCTCGTACGGATAATGCTGTTGAAATAAAATTAGCAGATGCAATTGAAGAGACAATTGAACTTTTTTTAAATGACCCTGAATGGAATAAAAAAATTAACCTCAGTACGAATATGAATAAAAATGCTTGTGTGTTCATCGATCCGGCACATTTTACTCAGATTTTATGGAATTTATTAAAAAATGCCGCTCAATCCATAAAAGGTCACGGTCAGATCAAAATCCAACTTAAATCATCAAGAAACAACCGGGTTTATTTAACTATTGAAGACACCGGTGTCGGAATCAGCCACAAAGATTTCAATCATATTTTTGATCCGTTTTACACAACCAAACCGGATGGGACCGGCCTTGGCCTCTCAATTATCCATAGATTGATTGATACATATAATGGTATGATTGATTTTGAATCCACACCTGGAAAGGGCACGGTTTTCACTATTCTTTTAAATAATATCCCATCAAAAGGCAAATAACAAAATCTTGACAATTTTATGTAAACTAGGCTATTTATTCATGCTTTAGCAAAACGAACATTAAACAACCTGCGAGATGCAGCAAGAATATGAAGGCAATGCTTTATGGATAAAGTAAGCAAACTGATACAAGTTAGAAAAGAAAAAATAAATGGATTAAAAGATAGCGGGATCAATCTCTATCCAAATGATTTCAAACCATCATGCTCTATTAAAGTTTTAAAAAAAATCATAGAGGAAAAACCCGAATCTTTAGGTGAAAAAGGTGATGAGTTCAAAATGGCAGGAAGAATGATGGCCATCAATAAAATGGGAAAATCATCTTTTATCAGGTTTAAAGACGGTTCTGATCAACT
>JAGLNZ010000166.1 GCA_023139225.1 Desulfobacula sp.
GATGTTGAAGCAAGATCAATCCCTAAATGAACCGCCCTGTCAATCTCTTTGCCTTTATATTTATAGATTCTTCGATCAGCAAAACCGGCCCTTCTTGCAGAGCCCCTAAGCCTTAAAAATCTGCCGTCCCAATATTTTTTATTTTCCGTAATTTGGGGAATGCTTAATATTTTTTCAACATTTTCTTTTCTGACCTGGCTGTTAATATATAAAAATTTTTTAAGCAGCGGATTCTCTTCCTTTTGCAAAGATCCATTCTTTGCATCCACATCAAAATCAGGAATCTTTTGCTCTAAAAACCGGTCAGGAATATTCAAGATATCTGTTTTAAAATTTTTATCTCTAATATAGTGATGAAACCCTCTTTTAGTAATGTTTCCCGCTATATCTTCGGCCACTACAGATAGTTGAGTGCCCGGACCCTGCATGTGATTTAAGGCAAAAAAAGCGGCATAAATATTTTTATTCTCAAAAAGACCGGCATGCCCCGGAAAAAAATTATCCCCTGCTTTAACACCGCTTTTTACATTTTCCTCAAAGATTTTATAAATAACAAGACCGGCTCCCCCTCGCTCAATATTGTGACGTTTGGTCAAGATGCTTACTTTTGGCGGCTTTGAATCAATAATCACTTTTTTTTCAGTATAACAAATATTGCCCTTGTTCCATCCTCGCCATGAGTAATCAGATACCATTATCCTGATAACGGCATCACCATCAGTCATTCCATATTTCCAAAACTCAACCGGTATGATAAAAGAATCTTTTATAGTCTTTGATCCGGACAACAATCCTAAAAAGCCTGGAGATTCATATTGCCTTTCAAGCAATATTTTTTCTTTGCCCTGCTGCATGATCGATACTATAATTTTTCGGAGGCCTGTTTTATGGTCTGTTACATTAACAGACATCTCATAGGATTTTTTCAGGTATAAAGAAGGCAGTTTAATATCAACAACAGGTTTTTTACCTTCAAATTTATAGACAAGTACCCATATAAGCGGAATTAAAATCACAAGAATAAGAACTAAGAAAACAACTCTTTTCATCAATAATACCTATCTTTTCAGGAGGTTAGTAACTGGTCAACAAAATTACAGTAAAATAGCAGCTATGATCAAACTTATCAAGCAATTTTGTATTCTTGACTTTTTTGGTCTCAAAATATAATTTAGCCTCAAAAAACATCTATTTAGGACTCATTTATGAAAAATTTTTTCTTTAATTTAATAGATAAACCCGAACCCGTTTTTTTCCTTATTTCCGGCCCCTGTGTTATCGAAAATCATGAAATCACATACCGGATTGCAAATCATTTGAAAAAAATTACAGGACTGCTTGATATACCCTTTATTTTCAAAGCATCCTTTGACAAGGCGAACCGGACCTCTATTCAATCTTTCAGGGGACCCGGGTTTGATAAAGGCCTCAACATTCTTAACTCTATTAAAAAAGACTTGAATATCCCGATTATTTCAGACATCCACTTACCCGAACAGGCCAAGGAGGCAGCAACGGTTCTGGATATTATACAAATACCGGCATTTCTTTGCAGACAGACTGATTTAATTCTGGCTGCCTGCAATACCGGAAAACCTGTTAATATAAAAAAAGGACAGTTTTTATCCCCTTTGGAATGTAATAATATTCTTAACAAGGCAAAAGAATCCGGCAATACAAATATCTGTATTACTGAAAGAGGATCATCATTTGGATATAATAATCTTGTGGTGGACTTTCGGTCCATACCTATTATTAAAAATTTAGGTGCGCCCGTTGTTTTTGATGCGACACACAGTGTTCAACTCCCTGGAGGGGCACAGGATTCTTCTGCCGGAGAAAGGCAGTTTGTCCCCACCCTGTCAAAAGCTGCCATAGCCGCAGGGGCTCACGGATTATTTATTGAAACCCATCCTGAACCTGAAAAAGCCCTGTGTGACGGACCCAATTCCATGCCGCTCAATGATATGGAAGATCTCTTATCCACCCTTTTAGCTGTTAAAAAAGCGGTTGGATAATTATGAAAAGCAAACTTGCAAATATTAAACTCTTGCTGCTGGATGTGGATGGTGTATTAACTGATGGAAGTATTACCTATTCTGATTCAGGCGAACAGATAAAAAGTTTTAATTCAAAAGACGGTCTGGGCTTAAGGCTGTTAATGGATTCAGGGATTGGGGTCGGTATCATTACCGGGCGCAAATCAAAAGCCTTGGAATACAGATGTAAAAATCTTGGCATAAAACTGTTATTTGACAATATCCGGGATAAATCAAAAGCCCTTGACAACATCACCTCACAGACAGGAATAGTGCCGGAAAAAATTGCTTTTGCAGGAGATGATCTGATTGATCTGCCTGTTATGAAAAGGGTTGGTATTTCTTTTTGCGTTTCCGATGCCTGCCAGGATGTTAAAAACCATTCAGACATTATCACAAGCAGAAAAGGCGGTCAGGGAGCGGTCAGGGAAATCTGTGAACGTATTTTAAAGGCAAAAGGTTTATGGGATACTATCCTGAATAAATACTTATCATGACACACTCTTTAAAACAAAAACTGACCTTTCCTTTGATAGGATTACTGATATTGATACTTTTCGTCATCAGTGGTTTTTTTTATTTTGACAAGCTGCTGTCTAAACCTGTGCAGATTCATGATGTTAAAATAGACACCAAAGCTGCCTTGAAATTGAATGTTTTAAAGCAGATTTCAAAAAAAAACGGAATAAAGGAATGGGAATTAAAAGCTGCTTGTGCCACCCTCTTAAAGGATGAAGACAAGGCAGTGCTCAATGATGTCTCAATTATCTTTTTTACAAAAAATGACAAAAAGGTTCACTTAACCTCAGAAAAAGGATTTCTGAATACAAAAACCCATGACATGACTTTTACAGACAATGTGGTTGTAACCTATGAAACTTATGTCCTGAGAACTGATAAGTTGCATTATAATAAAAAAGAACATATAATATCCTCCGACACTCACGTGAAGCTTGAAAAAGAAAATTCGGTCATTGAAGCGGATTCAATGACAACGAGACTCAATGACAATATGACAATTTTAAAGGGGCATGTTAAAGGAAATTTCAGTGAGAACCTCAATATTCTGTAAATCATCGTTCACATTTTTGCTGTCTTCTTTTCTTTTTGGTTTTGGACTTCTTTGCCAAACAAATAATGTTAGTTCTCAAACCCAAAACAAAGCCAACGAAGCACCCATTTATGTTATATCCGATAAAATGATTGCGCAAAAAGACGCATCAATGGTTGAATTTATTGGAAATGTCAAAGCCACCAGGCTTGATTCAATCGTGTTTGCAGATTCCATTAAAATTTATTTTGTTGATAATAATAAAGAAAAAAACAGTGATACTCAAAACAATGTAAAAAAAATTATTTCAACCGGAAATGTAAGATACACGGCTGGAGAGCGAAAGGCGTTTGCTGATAAAGCGGTCTATACAACTCACGACGACATACTGGTTCTTACAGGCAAAGCTCCTAAATTAATAACAGGCTCAAGTTTTGTAACCGGCAAAAAAATCACTCTTTTCAGAATGCAGGATAAGGTATTGGTGGAAAGTGACGGTACAAAAAGAGTTGAAGCCTTTTTTAATCCTGAAGATAATATCAGTGAAGATAATAATAGTAACAAACAATAATGACACAACTTGTACTTAAAAATCTTGTAAAAATCTATGATGGCAAAAAAGTTGCTGATAATGTCAACCTTACAGTGAAACAAGGTGAAGTAACAGGGCTTTTGGGCCCAAACGGTGCTGGTAAAACAACAACTTTTTATATGGCGGTCGGTTTAATTAAAGCTGATAGCGGGACGGTTCTGATTGATAAAGAAAATATCACTCAAATCCCCATGTACATAAGAGCACGAAAAGGAATCGGCTATCTTCCACAGGAATCAAGTATTTTCAAGAAGCTGACTGTAAAACAGAATATCACAGCCATACTTGAAGTGTTACCCAAAAATAATTTTAATATTGAACAAAAGGCCATGGATCTGATGAAAGAACTTGGTATCAGCAGCCTTGCCAATCAAAAAGCCGATTCTCTTTCCGGGGGAGAGAGACGTCGCCTTGAGATTTCAAGGGTCCTTGCCACCGATCCATTATTTATTCTTCTGGACGAACCATTTGCCGGTATTGATCCATTAGCCGTTATTGATATCCAGCAAATAATTTATCAGTTGACTAAAAAAGGAATCGGCGTTTTAATATCAGATCATAATGTAAGAGAAACGCTTGGGGTTTGTAATAATGCTTATATTATGAACCAGGGCAAAGTTATTGAATCAGGAAACCCTGATAAAATCATTTCAAGTGAAATAGCAAAAAAAATCTATCTGGGAGAAAATTTCAAATTATAACATGGAACTTGGATTACAACAAAGTCTAATATTAACGCAGCAGCTTGTCATGACGCCTCAGCTTCAGCAGGCAATCAAACTGCTCCAGTTGTCTCGCATTGAGCTTGCCGAGATGATTCAAGAAGAAATGGAGCAAAACCCTGCACTGGAAGAAGCAGGAACAGAAGAAACATCTGATAATAAAATTACAGCACAGGAAAGTGAAACCGCTTCTCCGGAAAAAGAAACCCCTGAAAAAGAAGTCACTATTGAAGAAAAAGTAAGGACGGACACGGACTGGGAAAATTATATTAATGAATATAATTCCACCGGAAGAGTCTATACTGAATCAGAAAATACCGAAGCACCAAATTATGAAGCATTCACTTCGGAAAAAAAGACCCTGAAAGACCATCTTCTGTGGCAGTTGAGGCTCTATGGTCTCAGTGAAGAAGAAGAAAAAATTGGTCATATGATTATCGGCAATTTAAACAGGGACGGTTATCTTTGCAGTGATGTTGAAGAGATTGTCCAAGCTTTAGACATGGATACAGAACTTGTAGAAAATGTTCTTTCAATACTTCAGACGTTTGACCCGCCTGGTGTTTGTGCCAGAGATCTTTGTGAGACCTTGCTTATTCAGGTTCAGCACCTCGGCATTGATAATCCCATTATCACTGAAATTATAAAAAACCATTTAAAAAATCTTGAAAATAGAAACAGTAAAAAAATTGCAAAAGCATTAAAAATATCAATAGATGATGTCAGGGCAGCAGTTAATATCATCCAATATCTTGAACCCAAACCCGGCCGCAAATTTTCAACGGATGAGCCTGCTTATATCACACCTGATATATATGTCTACAAACAGGATGATGGTTTTAAAATAGTTATGAATGATGATGGACTGCCGAAACTGAAAATTAATCGGTTTTACAAGGATGCTATTGCTAATGGCAGAAAGATATCAAAAGATGCAAAAAATTACCTTAATGAAAAAATGCAGTCTGCATCCTGGCTTATAAAAAGTATTCACCAACGTCAGAAAACAATATACCTTGTCATGGAAAGTATTCTTAAATTCCAGAAAGAATTTTTTGAAAAAGGCATCGCATATCTAAAACCATTAATTCTAAAGGATATTGCAGAAGACATTGAAATGCATGAATCCACGATTAGCCGTGTTACGACCAACAAATATGCCTATACCCCCCAGGGCCTTTTTGAATTGAAATTCTTTTTTAACTCTTCAATTAAACGAGAGGGTGGTGAATCCATGGCATCGGCGAGTGTAAAGGAAAAAATCAGACTGCTGATAGAAAACGAAGACCCGGAAAGTCCCTTAAGCGATGAAAAATTAGCAAACATTCTTCAGAACTCAAATATTCAGATCGCTAGGAGAACTGTTGCCAAATACAGGAAAGTACTGAATATACTTCCTTCAAATAAACGCAAACAACTTTAGGGAGGTTTTATGCAAACAACCGTTACCTTTAAAAAGATTGACCCCTCAAGTTCCTTAAAATCTTATGTTCAAAAAAAATTGGATAAATTTGATAAAATGCTGGACAGCCCTGCTGAAGCATATGTGGTGCTGTCAGTTGAAAAAATCAGGCATATAGCCGAAATTACACTTACTTGTGACAGATTAAAAATTCATGCCAAGGAAAATTCCGAAAGTATGTATTCATCCATTGATGCGCTGATGGATAAAGTAAAATCCCAAATTAAAAAAAATAAAGAAAAAATCAAGCGACATATGTCGGGAAATAAGCAGAGTATTAAGAACGAATCAGGAGAATCAGATTTCCAAGAAAACTTTTCTGACAACCTTGAGACCAACCAGATAATTATTGAAACAATTGACTATAAACCCATGGATGTTGAAGATGCGGAAATTGAATTAAATTCAGGCAAACAACCTTTTTTTGTTTTCAACAATGCCCGGACCCAGCAACTCAATGTCCTATACAAACACAAGAATGGTAAGCTGGGGTTAATCCAGCCCAGAGGATAATGCGTTAAATGAAAATCAGTCAGCTTCTAAATAAAAATTCTATTATTGCAAACCTTAAAGCCAGTGATAAAAAAGGGGTGATTGATGAACTTGCCCTGGCAGTTTCAAAGACCACAAAAGCATCTGCAGAAAAAATCGCCCATGTTCTCATGGAACGAGAAAAGTTAGGCAGTACGGGTATTGGTGGTTCAATAGCAATTCCCCATGGAAAACTTGATTTAGTCGGATCTATCATTGTTGGCTTTGGGCTTAGCCGCGAGGGGGTTGAATATGAATCCCTTGACAACAAGCCGGTCCATATTTTTTTCCTGCTACTGACCTCGGAAAATTCTACCGGTGGACATCTTAAGGTGCTCGCCCAAATTTCCAAACTTTTAAAATTAGACCACTTTAAAAAAGATTTATTGGCGGCAGAGTCTGCTGATGATATTTACGACATCATCATGGACCAGGATGAAGACTTTTAACCATAAAGGTCACACGTAACCATGAAGGTCACACG
>JAGLNZ010000167.1 GCA_023139225.1 Desulfobacula sp.
TAACCGGTCTTTCCGGGTCCGGAAAGACAACGACTATTCAAGCATTTGAAGATGCTTTATTTTATTGTGTCGATAATATGCCTATAGAATTGTTACCAAAATTCTTAGATCTGCCTTTAAAGGAGAACCCGGAAATCAAAGGCCTTGCTTTTGTAATGGATATGAGAAGTAAAAATTTTATATCAAATTATGCGCAGGGTATTTGCTCAATTGAGGATTTAGGCATATCCCCCCAAATCATATTTCTTGAAGCTAATGTTGATGTACTGTTAAAAAGATTTAGCCAAACCAGACGGCAACATCCTGTTTCAACTAAAAAAAGCCTTTTGGACAATATCAAACTTGAAGAAAAAATAATGTCGTCTATAAAGCAAACAGCACATCATATTATCAATACCAGCGAATATAATGTTCATCAGCTTAAATCCCGAATTCTTGATCTGATTCATGATGGAAATAAATCTGTCAGTTTAACAAAAATAAATATTATCTCATTTGGATTTAAATACGGAATTCCAAATGATGCCGATCTTGTCATGGATATGAGATTCCTGGCCAACCCGTATTTTATTGCTGAACTTAAAAACCAGGACGGAGAATCCAAGGCTGTTAAAAAATTTGTATTATCAAACAATGAAACCAGAACGTTTCTTGAAAAGTACTTAAACCTTCTTGATTATCTAATTCCCTTATACAAAAGAGAAAATAAGGCATATCTAACGTTTGCCATTGGTTGTACTGGTGGCAGACACAGAAGCGTGGCCATTGCAAGAAGTATTTTTGAACATATTAACAAAAAAGGACACAATCCCGGTCTGATCCACAGAGATATTGATCGGGATGTAAAAGAAATATGACGGGTATATTATTAGTCACTCATGCAAACTTAGGAAGCACTTTAATTGAAACGGTTGAATTTATCTTAGAAAAAAGCCAGGACAACCTGTCTTGTGTTTCAATTAATATTAAGGATGATCCTGACAGTTTAAGAAAAAAAATTAAAAAGGGAATTTCAAAGGTAAGGACAGATAATGGCGTTATTATCTTAACGGATATGTTTGGAGGAACGCCTTCAAACCTAAGCTATTCTTTTTTGGAAGAAGGACAGATTGAAGTGATTTCCGGTGTAAATCTTCCTATTCTCTTGAAGGCGGTTACTGCAAGATCTAAAATGGATATGGGAAAATTAACTTCATCCCTTGTCAAGCATGGGAAAAAAAGCATATCCCTTGCCAGCGAAATTTTAAAAGGAACAAAAAGAGCATAAATCTTAATATTTCACTAAACCATAAGGAGGCTATCAATGACTATAAAACTTGGTATTAACGGCTTCGGTAGAATCGGCAGGATGGTCTTTCGTGCAGCATTAAACAACCCGGATGTGGAAGTGACTGCAATAAATGACCTGACAGACACAAAGACCACAGCACATCTTCTTGAATATGACTCTGTTCATGGATTACTGAACAAACCGGTATCTGCAACCGAAGATTCAATTATCGTTGACAACAAAACAATCAAGGTTACGGCCTTTAAAGATCCGGGACAAATTCCATGGAAAGATGCAAACGTGGATATTGTTTGCGAATGTACAGGTTTTTTCAGAGACCATGACAGTGCTTCCAAACATTTTGACGGGGGTGCAAAAAAAGTTCTTATTTCCGCACCTGCCGGCAATCCCGACATTACCATTGTGATGGGTGTAAA
>JAGLNZ010000168.1 GCA_023139225.1 Desulfobacula sp.
GCAGAGTGCTCCCTGATCACCTCCGGTGTTATCTCAAATGCTGCTCACTGCCCTGGCGGACTTCAGAATACAGACAATTGCACCTATAACGACTACAACCTGGTACTTCCAAGACTTGACGCTACTGTAGCACGTTTTGATACCGACTCTGATGGCGATATCGATGGTGTTGATACACTCGCACTTGGTTTTGGCACTAATGCTGACCTTGATGTTGCTGCTGTCTCATATGATGAAGGCGACGAGCCGGCTGCTGGATATGCTATTGCCGGTAATGCCGACAACCTGCGCGCAAGATCATTTGATATCTCTCAAGCTCAGGAAAACTGGCAGTTTGCAACCCAGTGCCCTGAAGGACATGCGTATCCTGAAGATGACGGTGAATTCTGGGGATTTGATATTGATGGTGACGGAAACGTTAACTAATAATTTAATCTGATAACCTTTTAAATTAGCGGGGAGGGGAAAGCCTCTCCCCGCACTATTTAAATGAAAAAAAATAAGAAAATAATTAAAAACCAGAAAGGCTTTACCCTTCTTGAAGTAATGATTGTTATTGCAATTATGGGTTTGATTGCCGCCATGACCTGGCCTGCAATGGGCCTTTTAGATGATAATGAAAGAAGAAAGATAACCATTGTTAAAATGGAAAAAATAAGAAACGCCATTATTGGTCCTGAAGATGTATATGATGAAACAGGCACAAGGATTATTGGCGGATATGTCGGTGATATGAAAAAATTCCCGGATCTCTGGGAAGCCCGTGCTGAAATACGACCCGATTTTAGCGGGAGTACCTGGCCTGCACCTGCCTCCGGTCTGGGCCAGGGACCGACATATATCCTTAATCCGGCCTTTGTGTTTTTCAGACCTTCGGGTGGTTTTGACAATAAGAGATGGAAATGGAACAGGCCCTATAGAAAATTATTTGATGATACTTCAAATAATTATGATCATATCGGAGGGCTTGAAACTGAAAACGAGGGTCAGCCAAGAGGATTATGGACAAGGTTTACAGAAGACCTGGGGTTTGATCTTCCGGGACATCCTTGTCCCGGTGCAATGGAGGGCGAGGACTGGAAAGGGCCTTATATACTTGTCCCAATGGATAAAAACTTAAAAAGCGGTACGCATTATGCCGGATCGGATAATGAATATTTACTGCTTGAACCGGCCTGGCATAGCGCAGGTGCCCATGCAAACCATGAAACCTGGGAAGACGGGGACTATTCCCCGATCACGGAATTAGGCGAATTCTATGATGAAAAAGAAAAATTTCGTGTCCTTAAAAACAATGGCAGACTGACAGACGGCTGGGAAAGATCTTTCAAATTTTTTATAACACAGGACAAGGACAGGCCAGGGTCACAAATATTCTGGATCATATCCCAAGGCCCTGATCATGAAGGAAAATATCCCACGAAAGGTACTTGTGGAGCGCATGCCTGGACTGTTGATGCAAATGATACCATGGGAAAGAATTATGATGAGAATATTGAAACGAACAAAGATAATATTGTGATGAAAATATTTTCCCATGAGTTTGAGGCAATCTTTAAGCAGGAAAAAATAAGGAAAGAAGAGGAGAGCAGAATTCTGCTTGAAAATATAAAAAAAGCCCTGACTGGTGAATGTCCCCATAACAGCAATTATGGTTTTACAGGGGACATGCAAAGATTTCCACACCTTTTTGTATGGGAATCAAACCTGTGGGATAACGAAGATACCGCCTCCCAGCCTTATACAAAGGGGCAGCCAAGAGGATTATGGACTAATAAACCAAATCCGGCAGATCCTGCCGACAATATTCCC
>JAGLNZ010000169.1 GCA_023139225.1 Desulfobacula sp.
ACAATATAACAGGCCACGCTTTCAGGATTTTGTTCTTTAAGGTTTTCAAGGAGAGGATCAATGTGGGAAAGCGTATTGATTTGTTTTTTGATTCCTGGTGACATGGCATAAGAGCCCCAATATAATACCATTGTTTTTTCGGAACGATCATTTGAAAATATTTCATTGTGCGGGTGGATGACCAGCTTTTCGTCAGGTTTGAGAGGCGTTTTTCCATATAAGGTCGTATTTTCCAGGAGAAAAGCAGCCTGTTTCGCTATCAAGGCCGAAGAAGCAGCGAATTTTTTAAAAGTACTTTCATATCGCATGGCCTGCTCATGTGTAATACGAGCCAGAAAAGCGTTTGCATTATCCCTGATGTTTGCCTCATTCCTGGAGGCCGAGAACTCTCCAAATTCAGCAACCTGTTTTGTCGCAATAAAAATCAGAGAAACCATTGATAAGATCAATACAAGTGAAAAGGTTATCAACAGTTTCACCCCTATTTTAGAAGGTATCCATTTAACCATAACAATCTCCTAAGTCAGCGAGTAAAAATAATACATACAATTTTTTAACATAAAAAAGCCTCAGTTTCTTGTGTATAATTTTATAAGATTTTCAAAGTAATAAAATAAAAAATATTCTGAGCATTCCAAATTTAAATGAAGACGTAAAAGTTGATATTCCGAAAAGATTCAATAAAATTCAGCATACCATATAGAGATTTACAAAACAAAAAAAATTTGATGGAATGAAAAATTAGTGCCGGCAAGAAAAAACAGTGTTCCAATTAAAGAGGTTCGGGTGTATTCTCCTGATAAAAAATTGCTGGAACATTTTGAAAAATTAAATCATGAAAAGGCAAGCCTAAATATTTACAGAAAATAAAGGGAAAAATGGATATTCAAGTAATTGCGTCTCAATGTAAAAAAGCATCAATTTTTATGTCGGCACTTTCAAGTGAGCTTAAAGATAATGCCCTGCAAGATATTATCAACGCTTTGAAAAGCAATATGGATCTCATCATTGATGCCAATAAAAATGATTTTGAACAAGCTCAAAAAGATAATATCGAAGCGCCTTTGATGAAGCGGCTGAAATTTGATCGTAATAAAATATCAGAAGCCTGTGAAGGGATTGCAAGTCTGATAAAATTGGAAGATCCGGTGGGAAAGACATTGAGAGCTGTGGAACTGGACAAAGGGCTTGAGCTTTTTAAGGTAAGCAGGCCCATTGGTGTGATTGGGGTTATTTTTGAATCCCGTCCCGATGCCCTGGTACAGATTGCTGCGCTTTGCCTGAAAAGCGGGAATGCGGTATTGCTTAAAGGTGGCAGTGAGGCCATGGCCACCAATCAAATTCTGGCAGCCGTTATTTCCCGGGCCGGTGTTGATGCAGGATTGCCTGAAGGCTGGCTTGGGCTGCTTGAAACACGCAGTGATGTGAGCCGGATGTTAAAGCTGGAAAATTGTGTTGATCTGATTATTCCAAGGGGCAGTAATGAATTTGTGCGTTATATCATGGACAATACGGTCATTCCGGTTCTGGGACATGCAGATGGGATTTGTCATCTTTATATTGACCGGTTTGCCGATCCAAGAATGGCCATTGATCTGTCCATAGACAGCAAATGCCAGTATGTGGCAGTTTGCAATGCAATAGAAACCATTCTGGTTCATGAAGCCCTGGTCCGGGAAATACTTCCGGTTTTAAAGAGCAAACTAGAAGAGAGAGATGTGAAAATATATGGGTGTGACCAGACGGTTGAGATCATAGACGTTAAAGCCGCCGGTGAGAAAGACTGGCAAACCGAGTACCTTGATTTGGCGGTCTCCATTAAAGTTGTTCATAGCCTGAAAGAAGCTGTGGATCATATAAACCTTTACGGATCAGGTCATACCGATGTGATTGTTACACAAGATAAGAAAAGAGCACTCTATTTTATGGACCATGCAGATACGGCAGATGCTTTTGTCAATTGCAGCAGCAGATTTGCCGATGGGTACAGGTTTGGTCTTGGTGCAGAGGTGGGTATCAGCACCAATAAGATCCATGCAAGGGGGCCGGTTGGCCTTGAAGGCCTTATGATTTATCAATGGCGGCTGATGGGTGACGGACATATGGTAAAAGATTATACAGGTAAGGCTGCAAAACCATTTACACATAGATCATTAAACAAAAGATTTTAAGTTAGAGACGGGTTATGCCAAAACAACGATTGATCAATGCCAAACGGGTTGTAGTAAAATTAGGCAGTAATGTGATCACAGCAAAGAACGATTTGAACCTGGAAGTGATTGAATCCATCTCCATTCAGATCAATAAACTTATGGACAAAGGAATTGAGGTGATTCTAGTGTCATCAGGGGCCATGGCAGCAGGACTCAGAAAAATTAAGATGGAAGGCCGCCCGGATGAGATACCAAAACGCCAGGCAATTGCCGCCATTGGCCAGAGCGGACTGATGAATGCCTATGAAAAAAGTTTTGCCGTGTGTGATAAAAAAGTTGCTCAGATTCTTTTAACTGCCGAGGATTTGAATAACCGAAAAAGGTATCTGAATGCAAGAAATACCTTGAATACGCTCATGGACTGGAAAGTTGTGCCCATTATTAATGAGAATGATACCATTATGGTTGAAGAAATAAAATTAGGGGATAATGATAATCTTGCAGCCATGATCACCTTATTGATGGATGCTGATTTTTTATTCATCTTAACCGATATTGACGGGTTGTATAATAAAGATCCAAGGAGATTTTCCGATGCAACACTGATTTCCAGGGTTACAAATTTTAAACAAGAAATTGAAGAATTTGCAAGTGAAATTCCAGGGACGTTGGGTACCGGAGGAATGCTCAGCAAAATTCAAGCTGCCCAGAAAGTAACTTCGGCCGGAATCCCGATGATAGTAGCCAGGGGAAATATATCAAATGTGTTGCTGCACCTTTTTAATGGGGAAGAACACGGCACATACTTTGTTCCCAAAAAAGAAAAAATGCCCTCTCGAAAATGCTGGATTGCTTATACGCTTGCCCCTAAAGGAAGTATTATTATTGATGACGGGGCTGTCCGTGCGGTGAGGCAGAATGGAAAAAGCCTGCTGCCCATAGGGGTTATTGCAGTGGAAGGCGATTTTGAAGAGGGTGCTGCGGTCTTTTTCAAGACGTCTTCCAATGAAATTATCGGAACTGGCCTGGTTAATTACAGGTCTTTAGATATCAATTTGATAAAGGGATTAAAAACGTCACAGATACAAGCGTGTCTTGGTGGTAAACACTATGATGAGATCATTCATCGAAACAATCTTGTGCTTCAAGATTGTTGCTGATAACTTGACTTCTAAAATTTTCTAAAATTAGAAAGATTTCTAAATTATTTTCGAATTATTTATAATTATTGAAATATTCATAAATAATTATCCAGCTCAAATTTTATTAATATACTCAATTTTATGGATTAAATTCATAATTTTTTTTTGGCATGGTTTCTGCTTGCCATGACATAAGGTTTAAACAATTTATTTTAGGGTTAAATGGCAAAAAAACAAAAAAAATCACCTCAGATCATGTTTATTGATAATGATGAGCATGTTCGCGATTCCTTAAAAGTTTTTTTTGATAGCAGCCAAATGGATTTTTTAATATTTAAATCCGCATCCGAAGGCTTGAATTCTCTCAAATATCAGGATATTGATTTGGTGATTTCAGATTATTTTTTGCCGGATATGAACGGCGTTGAATTTTTGAATCTGGTTGCCAAGAACAACCCTGGCATCACAAGAATTTTAATGGCAACGATTGTCAATGATGATCTTAAACTTGAAATACTTAAAGCCGGAATTGATCGATTTATTGAAAAACCCTTGACTGTAGCATCTTTAGATACAATTATTAACGAATTAAGAAAATGAGCAACGAATCTAATAGATAACTTAAAGTTTATCAAAAAAATTCGGAGATAAAAATGGAAGAAAGCAAATCTATTGACTGGAGTACGGATTTAAAACAAGTACCTGTCCGGGAGTGGAAAGACCGGTTTACCTGGGTGGAGGAACCCTATGTCAGTCCGGACGGGGAAACCATTGCCAGCATTGTAAATGTCGAGGAAGCCGTGTTTACAGTCTGTGAAAATGGTGAAACCTGGGACAAAGAGTATGAAAAGGCCTGGGGTTTGAGACCATTGCCCGATGGAAAGTTTGCCGCCTGTGTCAGCAGTGACGAGGAGTGGACATTGAGCATCAGTGGCAATGAATGGGAAAACTGGTTTGATTTTATCTGGGATTTACAGGTGAATCAAGATGGCTCAAATATCAGCCTGGCAGTCCAGAAAGATTCGGAATATGGAATGGCTGTCAATGATAAACCCTGGGACCGGATGTATGAAAACATCAATGAAATGGTGTTGAGTGATACCGGCAGCTCTGCTGCTGTCGTTCAGGTGACAAAAATGGCACAGGCCGATGTTGAAGTTTTTAAGCAGGGGATTTTTTCCTGTGCAGTCAATGGAAAGGCAATTGAGAAGAATTTTGTAAACATTTGGGATATCAGTTTTGACTCAGCCGGCCAAAACGTTGCCTATGGCACAAGGCTAGATCGAAGTAACTATACCATTGTTGTCAACGATACTGCCTGGGATGAAAATTTTCAATCTGTATGGAAACCTGTATTCTATAAAGGCGAAGGCTCAGTCATCGCACCGGTAAAAAAAGACGGCAAATGGGTGATTTACAAAGATTGTCAACCTTTTTGGGAAAAGCAATACCACCAGATCTGGAAACTTGTGGTTTCAGAAAAGACCGGGAATATTGCTGCCGTTGCATCCAGCGAGTTTGGAAAATGGACAATTGTTGAAAATGATTCCGCCTGGGATATAACTGCGGATCAGATGATCTCAGATCTTTTTTATTCCAAAGATGGTTCCACCCTGGTTGCTGTTCTCAAAGACAAGGGGTTCTGGACACTGGCGGTTAATCAAAAAAAATGGGATCTTGCGGCAGATAAGGTGTTTAATCCGTGCATCAGTTCGGATGGCAAAATTGTTTCAGCGGTGATTGAAAGACAGGGCCAATACTTTTTGGTTGTAAACAACCATGTGATCCCCAATGGATATGATTTTATGGCAACACCCGTGATCAGCCCCGATAACACAAAAATTTTGCAAAAAGCGGTAAAAGACGGTGTGTATCAACGGATGATCATGTCAATTGACAAGATTTTATAAAAGGATGTTCTTTCAAAGGAGACAAATATGAATGCCTTTATAGATTTTATTATGGGGCCAATGGTCTGGGTTGCTTTTTTGATTTTCATACTCGGCCTGATATTTAAAATTATTATTATTATTAAAGATGTGAATGCCAGAGAGTCATATGTTTATTCGTATTTGAGCTTAAAATACAGCTTAAGATCGATTTTGGCCTGGTTGATTCCGTTTTTCCCCCAAAGCACAAAACAAAGTCCGGTATTTTATTCAATATCCTATATCTTCCATCTGCTTCTTTTTATTGTGCCCATTTTTTTGATGTCCCACATTGTTTTGATTAATGAGGCTTTCCAGATCTCCTGGATTGCTTTGGATGACGGCCTGGCTGATATATTAACGGTTGTTGTCATCCTTGCTCTGGTATTTTTTGCCTTCCGCAGGAAGATGGTTCCGGAAGTAAAGTATTTAACATCCTTTAAAGATTATGTATTAATATTAATTGTTGCATTGCCTTTTATTACAGGCTTTCTGGCATATCATCAGTTTTTTTTCTACCGACAGATGGTCATAGCCCATGTGATTTCGGGTGAGATCATGCTTATTCTCATACCGTTCTCAAGATTTTCCCACATGGTTGTTGCCCCGTTAACAAGGGCTTACACAGGGTCTGAATTCGGAAATGTCAGACATGCAAAAGACTGGTAATAAGCGATAAGGAGATAAAAATGTCAAATGAGTTAAAAACAAAGGATGAATCAGCCATTGTGAAGAAAAAAAATACAGATGATGCTGTTGAAGCAGGATTGGCCAGACTGACACCCCAGAGAATAAAAGATACCATTAACCAGGTGTTCAAAGACGAGACCGGCCCAAGGTTTAAGGCCTATGTTGAGACCTGCATGCACTGCGGTCTTTGTGCCGAAGCCTGTGTGTATTTTCTCTCAAATGATCGTGATCCGACTTACTCTCCGGCAGGAAAGGTAAAACAGACTATCTGGGAAATGCTGGAGAAAAAGGGGGACGTATCAATAGATTTTCTCAGAAGGGCGGTTCATATTTCCTATATAGAATGCAATGTCTGTAAGCGGTGTTCCATGTACTGCCCTTTTGGTATTGATATTGCCTATTTGATGCTGATGGTGCG
>JAGLNZ010000017.1 GCA_023139225.1 Desulfobacula sp.
GGATTTGCAGAGATGCTGGAGGAAGATCTGCCCAAGAACAGTGATCTGCGTGAAAACGTTCACGAGATACTGGCAGGGGCAAAGCGGGCAAAAGATCTTATCCAGCAGATTTTAACCTTCAGCAGACAGGCTGAACAGGATATCAAACCTTTAAAGCCCCATTTGGTCATAAAGGAGGTTGCCAAACTCATAAGGTCTACCATCCCGGCAACCATTGAAATTAAAAAATACATAGACCCTGAAACCCGGTCAATCATGGCTGACCCCACACAGATACACCAGGTTGCCATGAACCTGATTACCAACGCCTACCATGCCATGCAGGAATCGGGCGGGGTGCTTACTATCAGGCTTGAAAATATTGAAAGCAAAGATATCCCCAGGCAAAATTTAAACTTAGGTGACGGCCCCCATGTTTTACTTTCAATAAGCGATACCGGGTCAGGAATGGAAAAAATCGTATTGGAGAAAATATTTGATCCATACTTTACAACAAAGCCCAAAGGGAAGGGTACGGGATTAGGTCTGTCCGTGGTACACGGCATTGTCACAAATTATGGGGGGGATATAAGTGTCAACAGTTTTTTGGGACAGGGAACTGAATTTAATATATATATTCCTGCCGTTAAAAAGGAAATACAATTAGAACAAGATCATGATATCAAGGTAATGCCCACGGGAAATGAACACATTTTGCTGGTAGATGATGAAAAACAGATTTTACGCATAGAACAGATGATTCTGGAGAGACTGGGATACAAGGTTGAACCTAAAAGCAGCAGCCTTGATGCACTGAAAACAATAAAAGCCAACCCAAATTCCTATGACTTAATCATTTCAGACATGACCATGCCGAATATGACCGGTGATCAACTGGCTCAAAAAATTATGAATATCAAACCGGAGATGCCCATTATTATCTGCACCGGATTCAGTGAAACAATATCCATGGAAAATATAAAATTAATGGGGGTAAAAGCCTTGCTGATGAAACCCATTATCCGGTCGGAAATAGCATTAACCGTCCGAAAAGTATTGGATGAGGCCAAAGGAGCGAAATTATAAAAATGTCAAAAATTCTGATCATTGATGATGACCATCACATATGCAAAGCTCTTGTTAAAAGATTTAAAAGAATGGACCATGAAGCAGACTATTCTCTAAGCTTACATCAAGGCCTTGATAAATTGTTTTCACATGAGTTTGATATTGTATTTCTTGATGTTAATTTTCCTGATGGAAATGGTTTGGAGGCCATTGCGACTATTCAGGATCACCCTTTTGCTCCGGAAATAATTATTATGACCGGTGACAGTGATCCTGAAGGTGCGGAACTTGCCATGAAATCAAGGGCATGGGATTACATCCAGAAAAGCGGGTCACATAAGGACTTTGAATTTTCCCTGATCCGGGCATTGGAATATCGGCAGCAAAAACAATCTAAAATTCAGCAGAAAATTATTAAAAGAGAGGCAATTATCGGCCAGAGCCAGCAGATAAAAACCTGTCTTGAAAATATTTTAAAAGCTTCCAATAATGATGTCCCGATATTGATTACAGGTGAAACCGGAACCGGCAAAGAGCTCTTTGCCAAAGCCATTCATGAAAACAGTTTGCGCAGGCCAAATGATTTTATTGTTGTGGATTGTGCAGCATTGCCTGAACACCTTGTGGAAAGTGTTCTTTTCGGGCATTCAAAAGGTGCTTTTACAGGCGCTGATTCAGATAAGGTGGGGTTGATAAAATTAGCGGATAAAGGCAGCCTTTTTCTTGATGAAGTGGGTGAACTCCCCCTTACTATTCAAAAGAAATTTTTAAGGGCACTTCAGGAAAAAAGATTCCGGCCTGTTGGCAGCAAAAAGGAAATTTCAAGCAATTTCAGACTTATCGCAGCCACACATCGTGATGTGTCAAAGATGGTGAAACAGGACAGGTTCAGACAAGATTTTTATTTCAGGATTGCTTCTTTAACAATTGAAATTCCGCCTTTAAGGAATCGCAGGCCAGACATACCTTTATTGGTGGAATACCATATGGATCGGAAAAATAAACTTTTCAATGAATCTCCCCATAAAATATCTTCCGAATTCATGAAAGATCTTCTCGGGTATGACTGGCCCGGGAATGTAAGGGAGTTGTTTAATACAATAGATTATGCATGCAGTGACGCGTTTGAAGAATCAATGCTGTTCCAGAATCACCTTCCTGATCATATTCGTGCATTTAATATCAAGACCAGAATAAAAAAATCTAAAGGATCCGGAACAAAGCAGCATTCTTCACAAAGAAGCGCACCGGTTGAGAGCCTTAACCTTAAAGATTATATTGAAAAAATGAAGCATAAATATGTAACAGATCTGATGTCCAGTACCTGCGGCGATATAAAGACCGCCTGCCGTCTATCCGGTCTTTCCCGGGGGCATCTCTACTCTCTTTTAAAGAAATATGATATCAGCAGTTCATAAAGGTGTCATATTTTTCAGACTGTCATATTTTTCAGACAAATATTTCTAAGGACCTTATTTTATAGGCAAATCGTATAAGTCAGTCCAGGAAAATTTCAAGAATTTTTAAAACTGTCATGTTTTTCTGACAAAATATACTAGATGCCGTTTTTGTAACTATCTGAAATTTCATGATTTTTATTTTTCATCCATTGGCACACAACTTGTAATATTGAAATATTGTAATAGTTGATATTTAAGATATTTCATAGCAAATTCTTCAATTGTCATAAAAGGAAAAATCATGAATCTTGTACTTTTTATCCATCAAGATGCTTCTAAAAAAGGTGAAACCCTTAAAAATGTCATTGGCGAAAAATTTTACGGGACCAAACTTACGATTCTCCATACTTTTAATGCGTTTAAAGCAAGATTAAAACTATTTTCTAATTATAGCGATAAAGAAATTTTTATATTGTTTGCAGATTCGAAAAACCGATTAAACGAATTGACTTCACTGATTGATCTGCTGGAAGGCAAACGCCTGATAATCATTCTGCCTGACGAATCAAAAGCCACCCTTTCCAGAGCATCGCAGTTTTTCCCAAGATTTTTTACCCCTGTCAGTGAAACCTATAATGATCTTTGTGACGTATTAAACAAGATGATGAATCAAGATAAAATCAAATTAAGAAATTATAATAAAGGAGGGAATTTACAATGAATCAATCGGCTGAAACAATGGACCAGGCAATTAAGGCTACTACCATGAAAACCGGGAAGTACCT
>JAGLNZ010000170.1 GCA_023139225.1 Desulfobacula sp.
CCCAACCGGCAGCCAGCAGCATTTCTCTTGACAGAGGTTTGCCTTTGTTTGCTATAAAAAGTTTTAACAAAACAATTTCCTGCTCTGTTAAAACAATTTCACCCATGGCACAAAGGGCTTTGAATGTGACAAAATCAATATGATTATCGCCAAAATCATAATAGTCGCCATCAAACATTTTATATCCCGGTCTTTTCTCTTTTTTCCCACCTTCATACCAGGTTTTTTTTTTGATTAGCCTTTCAACTCTCAACAAAAATTCTTCCAGGTCAAAAGGTTTTGACAAATAATCATCCACGCCGTATCGAAGTCCTTTGACTTTATCCTTTGTATCCCCTCTGGCCGAAAGAATGAGCACAGGAATTTTTTCATCTTCCTGTCGAATGGTTTTTAAAATGGAAAATCCGTCAATCATGGGCAGCATAATATCAAGAATAATCAAATCCGGTCTCCAGGACCGCCATTGCGCAAGGCCCTCAATACCATCGGCAGCGATTTTCACATAAAACCCCTGTATGGAAAGATTCAAACGGATCCCGTCTGCAATATGCACCTCATCTTCTATGACCAGGATACGCTTTTTTTCAACCGCTTCCATATATTCTTCTCCCTGACATTGGCAATACTTGCCCTTGGAATAGTAATCGTAAAAGTTGCACCTGTTCCTTTTCCCTTACTCGCAGCCGATGCTCTCCACCCATGGATGGATGCGATGCTTGAAACAAGGTAAAGTCCAAGACCTGATCCCGAGACATCGTTTTTTTGATACCGTCCGGATTGATAAAACTTCCTGAAAATTTTTTTTGCCTCCCTTTTATCAACGCCGATCCCATTATCTACAAACTCAATAGTCACTTTTTGTATAAAGCTTTTAAACCGGATAGTGAGTTTTGGCATTTGGGATTCATTATACTTAATGGCATTGGAAATAATGTTCATTAAGAGCATTTCAAATAAAAACTCATTCACCGGATAAACCATTTGGCTGCTGGATTGATTTTCAATCTCAATATCCAGGTTTCGGAAAAGAGAGGCATTTTTTTCACAAAAATCTTCCACCAGTTTTATCAGACTGTCTCTTGTAACTTCGGAACCAAAATTTTGGCTTTCAATCCTGGCCAAATTAAGAATACTGTCAATATTGTCAGTGAGCCGGTTAAGGTCTTCCAGCATATTTTCACTGTATTTTTTAATATCACCCGGCTCCAGCTGGTGCCGGATAAAGGTTTCAAGATAAATCTTTAACGAGGTTACAGGGGTCTTGAGTTCATGGGTAAAATTATAAATAAAATTATGCTGAAGCCTGAAAAGATTAACGGTTTTCTGGTAATAGATAAATGCAAGGAGAATACCTGTCAATACCACTGCAATTAATGCACTTAAAACCAGTATAGTCATTCCGGTCTTAGAAGGAAAAATCAGTTTGGGATCAATATGAAACTTTAAAATAATCACTTCAAGGGCCGAGGTGATTTCCATGTACCAACTGACCGTCAGCACAAGAAATGTGGCCAGAGCAAAAATGGAACAGGTAAAAATAAAAACAGGGTGAAGATACCACCGGGAGGGATTTAAAATCTGCATACTCAGCTTTCTTCCCAGTGCTCCGGAAATTTCATTGTAAAACGAACACCGTTGCCGATTGAGCTGTCACAGTCAATACTGCCTTTCAGGGTCTGGGTGATAAGATTAAATACAATGGACATGCCAAGTCCCGTACCTCCTTTGCCACGCATGGTGGTATAGAATGGATCAAAGGCTTTCTCTTTCTGCTCCTGGTTCATACCCTTGCCATTGTCCTGGTATATGAACAGAATGGTATCCTCTTTATCCTCCCGGCGTGTGATATCAATTTGAATGATGCCGTTCTCCATATCTTCAAATCCGTGAATTAATGAATTCATGATCATATTGTTCAGGATCTGGGAAAAAGCGCCCGGGAAAGAATTTAAGTCTATGTTTTCGTCACAGTTAACCTTAATTTCATGACCGGTTTTTTTATATCTTGGCCTCAGACTCAACAAAATTTCGCTGATATATTCCTTAAGATTGAACCGACGTCTATTCTGGCTAGATTGATCTACTGCTACCTGTTTAAAGCTGGAAATCAGCTCGGCTGCCCTCTCCATATTAATCAGAATTGAATTGGACACCTCTTCAACAGTTTGAAGATAATTTTCCAGTTCACTTCTTTTTAACTGCCCGGAAGAATAAGTCTTTTTAAACTCACTTGTTTTGGCTTCAAGAAATGAAGCGGCTGTAACACCTACTCCCACCGGTGTATTGATTTCATGGGCAACGCCTGCAACCAGCTCCCCAAGTGCTGCCATTTTTTCAGACTGCACTAGTTGATCCTGTGCTCTTTCAAGCGTTTCAAGGGAAAATGTTAATTCTTTATTCGCTTTTTCAAGATCTTTTTGATACTGATATTTTTCCTTTAATAATTCAGCCCGCTCAAATGCCTTGCTCACTGCATGATATAAAACATTCATATCCTGAATGGGTTTAATGATATAATCCCATGCGCCGAGGCGTAAGGCTTCAACCGTATCTGAAATATTACCCGCCCCTGAAACGATAATAATCGGAATTTTTGATTTTTTTTGTGTGACGGCTGCAAGGACTTCAAGCCCATCCATCTCAGGCATACGAAGATCGCACAGCACAAGGTCAGGATTTTGTTTTTCAAACCTTTCCAAACCAATCCTGCCATTCTCGGCACCAATGACCTCAAACCCGAAATCCTCGAGAAATCCAATCACAGAGTCCCGGATATATACTTCATCATCAATAACAAGAATCTTTTTTACGACACTATCATCCATATTTGATATCTTTATTATTCCTTATATTGCTCCTTTAGCGCTTCGCACAGCACCTTTAGATCACTTGCAGGCTTAATCAGAACCTTGGCGGATGTAACTCCTAAAGCCTTAACATCATCAGGGGGAATATAATCGGCTGATCCGGTATGAACCACAAATTTTATATCAGGAAGAATTTTTCTGGCTTCAATCATAAATGTATTACCGTCAATTCCCGGGAGACGGATATCAACAACAGCTTCATCAATATGGTTGTTCTTTACTATTTCAAGGGCTTGTTCTCCGCTTGCCGCCTGGAAAACGATATAGCCATCATCTTCCATGTATGCGGCAATGCTTTGTCGAATGCTTTCTTCATCATCAAGGATTAAAAAATGTTTGGAGCTGACTGTCATTTTGCCCTCCTTTTCTGAAGCCAAGGATTGCTATTTTTATTTTTTCAAAAGTTGTTGGATCTGTTTTGAAAGATCCTCCACTGTTACAGGTTTCATAATAAAACTATTTATACCCGCTTCTTGTATTTTTATTTTATTGATTGCTCCGGCATATCCAGAACAAAGAATAATGGGCATATCTTTTTTAATGGAGAGCATACTCTTTGCAAGCTCAAACCCTGTTATTCCCGGCATGGTCTGATCCGTTACCACCAGATCTATAGTATGATAATTTTCTTTGAAAAAATCAAGCGCTTCTATACTGGAAAAAAATAATTTTACTTTATATCCAAGTAATTCAAACCCTTCTTTGCACATCAGCGCAATATCTTTATCATCATCAACCACCAGCAGCCTTTCCCCGGAACCAACCTTGAAACTCTTAGCTATGGTCTCTTGATTCTCTATACTGTTTTTAGTATCCGCAACAGGCAGAAGGATGGTAAAGGTTGTTCCTTTATCAGGTTTACTTTTTACCCTGATATCCCCTTTACATGATTTCACAATACTATAGGCTGTTGCGAGTCCGAGACCTGTGCCTTTACCCTCTTCTTTAGTGGTAAAGTAGGGATCAAAAATTCGCTCCACAACATCTTCGCTCATACCGCAACCGGTATCAGATACCTCGATGGCAAGATAGACCCCCTCACCATCAATCAGATGGGGATATTCCACCATATCAGTAACTGTTAAGGTAATCTCTTTTAACCCAACAGTTAATGTACCACCTGCCTCCTCCATTGCATGATAGGCATTGGTACAAAGGTTCATCAACACCTGGTGTATTTGTGTGGGATCTGCTTCAATCGGTCTGCAATTCCTGTCAATATTATCAACAATGGTTATGGTAGAAGGGATTGACCCCTTAAGCAGTTTTAAAACCTCTTTTGAGACCGGATGAATCCTTATCACCCGTTTTTCTTCCTCACCACGACGGTTAAAGGATAAGACCTGGCTGACCAGGTCTGCTGCCCTCAATGCGGCTTTCTGTATTTTTTCACTCCGTTTATAAACATTTGCCTCAGGATCGGAAGAGCGCATGATCATATCAGCATACCCCAGGACAGGACTTAAGATATTATTTAAATCATGTGCGATTCCGCCGGCCAGCGTACCGATTGCTTCCATTTTTTGAGATTTTCTAAGCTGCTTTTCAAGACTTCGCCACCTCTGCTCGGCTTTTTTCTTTTCAGTTACATCCAATAACGAGACAACAGTCCTGTCGGTTCCCGGAATAACCCCTAAACTGACATAGACATATTTTTGTTCTCCATCATTGCTGATAAATTTTATTTCATACTGCATGGGGGCATAATTTTCTGTCTTGAGATTGACCTTTGCATCAATATAATTTCGTATGACTTCGATATCTTCATCTGCCACAAAGTCATGCCATTTTTTTTGGCCCACAATATCCCGGCTGTCCATCCCGGCAAACTCGCAAAACTTTGAATTTACCATTGATATGGTATCGTCCGGCTCAATAATGATAGCGGCAGTTCCCGTATATTCAAAAATAGCCTTGTACCGTTCTTCACTTTGCACAAGCTCAATAGTTCTTTCTTTTACGAGTTCTTCCAGCCGCTCCTGATATTCTTTGTTTTCTTTTTTGAGTTGACTTTCTTTCAGGCATTTTTTCACAGAATGGTAAAGCACACTCATATCTTCAATGGGTTTAAGAATATAATCCCAGGCACCCAAATGAAGAGCTTCAACAACAGCGGTAATATTCCCTGTTCCCGATGCAACGACCAGGGGGATATCAGGTGCTTTTTCCTTTAATATTTCAAGGACCTGAAGCCCGTCCATTTCCGGCATTCGCAAGTCCAGTAAAACCAGATCCGGATTTTCCCGATCAAATACATCAAGGCCTTTTTGACCGTTTTCCGCCTCAAAAACAATAAAGCCGTAATCTTCGAGAAAACTTTTTATACTTTGCCTGATGTAGGACTCATCATCAATGGTAAGAATTTTAAATTCACTGTTGTCTTCCAAATTTACCGCCCTGTTACACATAGTTACAACTTTTGTAACACTTTTTATAAATATTTGGGGTTACAGCCTGTATCAAACACTTATTGAACATTATTCTTGGAAAGGTTGATATGTCAAGTATTAATCGCCCAAATATGTGAAAAATGTAACAAAAACTTACTTTTTAATAAATAAAACACAATTATTATGCCCGCATTCCGGAATGTTTTCAAAACATGCGCCATGAGTCCAAATAATAATTTCTTTAATTTAATATAAAAGGAATGTATAAGAATGAAAATGAAATCTATTATAAAATATATAATACTTGTGACAGCCGTTCTTCCATGGCTGTTGCCCTTAAGTATCTTTGCAAAGTCTTCTGTAAGAGTCCACGTCAGTATTCTGCCCCAAAAATATTTTGTTGAAAGAATCGGTAAAAACAAGGTTGATGTTGATGTTCTGGTAAAACCCGGAAAAAGCCCTTCCACTTATTCTCCCTCACCGGGCCAGATAAAAAAACTTGTCTCTTCTGATGTTTATTTTAGAATCGGCATGCCATTTGAAAACGGTATTTTGTATAAAATTAAATCCATTGCAGGGGCAGTGGTTGTGGATACCCGCAAAGGCATTATGTTGAGGAAGATGAAAAATCACCAACATGACAAAGAAGAACTCGATACTGGTACTGAAGAATACAGCCATGATACCGGCCATAACGATGATAAAAATTTTATCGGAAAAGACCCCCATATCTGGATGAGTCCTTTGATTGTAAAAATACAGGCCCATACAATTTTCCAGACACTTTCAAACATCGACCCTGATAACAAGGATGCGTATAAAAAAAATTATGAGCTGTTTATAAAAGATCTGAACGAGCTTGACAATCGTCTGAAAACTATACTCAAAGAATTAAAGGGGAAAAATCTGTTTGTGTTCCATCCCAGTTTCGGGTATTTTGCAGATACTTACAAAATGAGACAGATTGCGATTGAAACCATGGGAAAGGCTCCCAAGGGCAAAGCGCTTTCCAGGATAATCAAGCTTGCAAAAAAACAAAAAGTACGTGTAATTTTTGTGCAGCCCCAGTTTGACCGGAATGCAGCCCAGAAAATTGCATCTGCCATAAACGGCGCAGTAGTTCCCATTGATCCCCTTGCCTATGATTACCTGGCCAATATGGAAAGTATTGCACAAACCATTGCCAAGGCATTGAAAAAATAAATGATTATGCACAACAACCATGAAATCATATTAGAAAACATTTCCTTTGCTTACAAACAACGTAATATTTTAGAGGATGTGAATCTTCTGATTAAAAAAAACGAATTTGCAAGCATTGTCGGGCCCAATGGAGGCGGTAAGACCACTCTTCTCAAACTGATTCTCGGGTTAATCAAACCGGACAGAGGAGTAATCCGCATATTTGGAAGGTCTCCTGACCAGGCAAGGCATAAAATCGGATATATGCCCCAATATGCCCATCTGGACATGGATTTTCCAGCCACTGTCATGGATGTGGTCCTGATGGGAAGACTTGCAAAAAAAACATTGTGGTTTTCAAAAAAGGACAGGGCCGAGGCGTTAAATGCCCTTGATAAAGTGGGGATGACAGCCTTTGTCAACACAGGGTTTAACGAACTTTCCGGCGGACAGAAACAGCGCATCCTTATTGCCAGAGCCTTATGCAGCAATCCTGACGTCCTTTTGCTGGACGAACCCACAGCCAATGTGGACCAACAGACAGAAAAGAACCTGTTTTCCATTTTACAAAAACTGAACTCACAAATGATTATTCTTTTAGTGTCCCATGATCTCGGGTTTGTTTCAAAATATGTGAAAAGCGTGATCTGTGTGAACCGTCAGGTGGTCATTCACCCCACAACCCTGATGGACGGTACCCTGATAAAGGATATTTACCATGGAGATCTGAAAATGGTACGGCATGATCACCGGTGCAGCGAAGAAGGGCACACTCATGATTGATATGTTTTACGAAATCTTTGACCCTGACAACCTGTTTTTAAAATATGCCTTTATTATGGGCGGCCTTGCCTCGATTTCCTTTGGCATTATCGGCACATTTGTCACCACCAAAAAAATCGGATACCTTGCCGGAGCCATTTCCCATTCCGTATTCGGCGGAATCGGCCTGGCTCTTTTTCTTCAGGTCAATGCAGGGCTCACATGGTTTGACCCGATGTTGGGGGCTGTATTGGCTGCAATTATTGCTGCCGTGACTATAGGCCTTGTCAGCCTTCATGCAAAAGAACGGGAAGATTCCATTATCGGTACACTCTGGGCTGTGGGAATGGCATCAGGAATCCTGCTCATTGACAAGACACCCGGCTATTTCAATCTCAGCTCCTATCTGTTTGGAGATATCCTGTTGATTTCAGGTAAGGATCTCCTATATGTCGGATGCCTGGATGCACTGGTTCTTGGTATTTCCATTCTTTTTTTCAACCGGTTTTTCAGTGTTTGTTTTGACAATGAATTTACATATTTAAGGGGGATCAATACCACTTTTTTCTACCTTTTGCTGCTCATTCTCACTGCCCTGACCATAGTGCTTCTAGTCAGGGTTGTGGGGATTGTGCTGGTTATTGCCCTGTTGACGATTCCTCCGGCTATTGCCTCATTTTACGCAAAACGGCTGTGGCAGATGATGCTCTATTCAATTTTGCTATGCACTTTATTTACATGGACGGGTCTTGGCATAAGTTATTCATACAGCCTTTCCAGCGGACCTGCCATCATTGTATTAAGCGGTGCAACTTACCTTGTTCTGCTGGTTATCCATAAACTGTTCAAACACTGATTTTACCCAACTTTTGCAGCGCCTGTTCCGCAGCTATACTAATTGGTTCTAAACTCGGCTCCGAAGAGATGTCAGGGTTGCACGCAGATGTAAATGTCGTTAGATCGCAGATTGTTTTTTCTCCCATGATAAAGGCGGTCACCGCGTCAATTTTCCTTGCAGGCGGTATACTATGGCTTACAATCTGGCCGCCGATCAGTTTCTGGGTCTTTTTATCAAAAACAAGCTTGATTCTCCATGGTTTCATACCCGGAATCATTCCATGTTTGCTTCGAGAATCTACAGTTGCACAAACGGTTTCAAACCCCTCTTTTACAGCGAATTCCTCGGTAACCCCCGTGGCTGCAACCACCATGTCAAACATTTGGCAACCGCCGGCATTGACTACTCCTGGAAATTTTATATCATAACCGGCAAGTCGTTTTGCAGCCAGGCGTCCCTGCATGACAGCGGGTCCCCTGAGACGTCCCGCGTCTGGTCTTTTTGTAATAAAATTGACTTTTTCGACACAGTCTCCGCCAGCCATAATGTCAGGGTGTGATGTTTCCTGGAACTCATTAACCTTGATTCCGAATTTTCCCATTTCAAGCCCTATATCTTCGGCAAGTTTGACATTCGGACTGACACCAACATTGACAAAAACCATATCTGCATCCAGTTTTTCACCTGAGGCAAGCTCCACACCGGTGACAAATCCGTTTTCACCCAGAATTTTTTCCACCTTTTTCCCGGTCAGAATTTTAATCTCTTTTTCCTCAAAATATTTTGTGACCGAATCAGCCATGTCTCCATCAAGCATCAAGGGAAGTGGATGATCAAGAGATTCCACGACAGTGATGTCAAGCGTATCAGGATGATGAGCTTCAAGCAGCGAAGCAATCTCCATGGAGATAAAACCTGCGCCGATAAACACTATTTTTTTTGGAGCATTGTCATCACCAAAGTCTCTAATCTTCTTTGCATCAGAAAGTCCGCGCAAAGTCATCACACCATTAAGATCCTTTCCCTCAATCGAAGGAATAAATGAATTTGATCCAGTAGCAAGAAGCAGTTTGTCATAATCAAATTCCCGGCCATCCGATATGATCACCTTCCTGGTTTCAGCGTCCACCTTTGTAACTTCAGCTACCACAACATTAATGCCCGCATCCTCAAGATTTTTATCAGGAACTATAATCGATTCCGGAGTGACCTGACCGGCCACAACATGCGGAAGCGCTCACCTGACAATAAAAAACTCTTCTTTTCGTATAACCGTTACATCCACATCCGGCATTAATTTTTTAGCCATCATTACAGCCGGGCCGCCCGCGCCGCTACATCCTACAACAACTAGTTTTTCCTGCTTTTCCATAATTTCTCCTTTTATTTTAAATACTTTTGGATAAAAAAATTATTGATTAGTCCCTTGCGAATGCAATGCATGTGCCAGTGGGTGTAAAGGGGAAAATATTAAAAAATTCTTTATGATATCAAACTGTTATCCAAACTCACCTTTAAAAATGACCTTTATGATTGCTTAAAAAAAAATACAAAACAGTCGCACAATGAAAACATAAGTTCTCAAAGTTGCGATCAGTCCCTTATAAATCTTTAAAAAAACCGGTTCCCTGTGACAATTTTTTGTTACAAGATTATAGTCATTTCAACAGCTTGTTTTTTTAATATTTTTTTAGTATTAAGTAATAATCCTACAGGATTACAGGTGGGTGGGTTGTCAAACCATTTTAAAAAAAGGATATAATATATGTGCCGAATTTCCAGACAATTGATACTCATTATTTTATTATTACTGTTTTTTATTCCAGCCAATGCCGCAGAACCTGTAAAGATAGGAATCATTCTTGCTAAAACCGGGAATGCTGCCTTGGACAGTTCCAATGGGTTTGAAGCAGCCCGATATGCTGCAAAAACGATTAATGAAAAAGGCGGAATACTTAACCGTCAGATCCAGATTATTGAACTTGATAACAAAAGCACGCCCATCGGTTCAAAACAGGCCGCACTTGACGCTGTAGAAAAAGGGGTCTGCTGCGTTGTAGGGGCAGTATGGAGTTCTCATTCCCTTGCCATGGCCAGGGTGTTGCAACAAAAACAGATCCCCATGATATCCCCTTCTTCCACGAATCCTTCGGTCACCTTGATCGGTGATTATATTTTCAGGATCTGTTTTAATGATAATTTCCAGGGCAAGGTAATGGCAGATTTTGCTATAAATGACTTAAATGCCCAAAAAGCTGTTGTCCTGACAAATACCAGCAGCAAATACAGTATCGGCCTGTCTGATGCATTTATTAAAGGATTCAGCGAAAAAGGCAAAGTCATATGGCAGACCGATTATATTGAGGGCACAACGAATTTTTCCAGCCAACTTGAAAAAATAAATACCCTTAATCCGGATGTTGCATTTATACCGGATCACTTCAGGGAATCGGGATTTATTATAAAACAAGCCGGGTCTCTGGGGATCAATATCACTTTTTTAGGGGGGGATGGCTGGCTCAACCAGATGTACAAATACGGCGGGAAGGCCATAGAGGGTAATTATTATTCCGCCCAATGGCATCACCTGACAAATGATTTAACCAGCAAAATTTTTGTAGAAACGTATTCGAAAACGCATAAAACTGCCAAACACCCGGTAATCCCCCTTGTTTATGATTCGGTCACGCTTATGGCAAATGCTATCAAAAGGGCTGGTTCAACCGATACAAAAGCCATAAGGGATGCCATTGCCGCCACAGATAATTTTAAAGGTGTTACAGGAAAAATAACATTTGATAAAAATGGGGACCCGGTAAACAAACCTGCAGTTATCTTAAAATTTAAAAACAATGATTCGGTATATTTTAAACAAGTAAGGCCATAAATAATGTGTTTAAAAATATTAAGGCTGACAAGAATAATATGGAGTATCTTTTTCATGCTTGTGGTGTTTGGTTCTTGGGCCGAAGCATCCCGGACTATTAAAATCGGTGTCCTGCTGGGCTTTACAGGTTCTTATAAAGACAGCCATATCCATACATATCGGGCAATTCAATTGGCTGTGGATGAATTGAATGAAAAAAACGGAATATTAAAAACAAAAGTTGAACTGGTCAAGCTGGATAATAAAAGCTCCCTGCTCGGCTCAAGACAGGCTGCAAAAAATGCTGCACAAAAAGATATTATTGCCGTCATTGGTGCCATAAGAAGCTCGAATTCAATCGCCATAGCCCCAATTTTTCAAGATGCCCGGGTTATTATGATCTCACCGACATCAACCAATCCTGAAGTCACTTTGCTGGGAGACTATATTTTCAGAACCTGCTATACCGACTTGATCCAGGGTCTGGTGCTTGCAAATTTTGCTTTTGACGAACTTTCTTTAAAAAATGTCGTTGTACTGACTAATGCGGGGAATAAATACTGTATGGACCTTGCCCGATATTTTATTGATCACTTTAAGGCTAAAGGAGGTCAATTGCTATGGGAAGAGGACTACCTCGACAAAATTACTGATTTTGATTTATTGATGAAAAAAGTAAAAAAATTAAACCCTGAAATGATCTTTATCCCCGGCTATAGTAAGGATTCAGGTTTAATTGTAAAAAAAGGCCGCGAACTTGGAATAAGCTCAACATTCATTGGCGGGGACGGCTGGGATGAACTGATTTATAATTATGCAGGAAATGCGATCAACGGTTGTTTTCATACTGCATTCTGGCATCCTGAATTGCCTGGCAAAAAAAATCAGGCATTTGTAAAAAATTACCAAAAAAAATATGGCAAAATCAAACGGTTTGACAGTGCTTCCGCATATGATGCCGTTATGATTTTTGCCCTGGCAGTTGAAAAAGCCGGCTGTCTTGACCCGGAAAAAATAAAACAGGCAATGTATTCCATCGATAACTACGACGGAGCAAGCGGTACTATTAAATTCAATAAAAACGGTGATCCCATAAAGCCTGTTATTATTCTTAAATACATAAACAATAACTCTTTTTATCTGAAAAGCGTATTGCCTTAAAGTATCCATAATGAAACTTTCCTTAAGATATAAAACCAGCCTTGCCATACTGATTTCGTTTTTGGTCATATCCATCATTGTGGGCAAGATTGAACTGAATTTTCAGAACCAAAGATCCCTGGCAACACTTGAAAAGAACCAATTATTGCTGAAAACCCTCATGGAAAGAGATCAGGAATCTTTTGCAAATGAAATCTTCGAACAAAGCATCCGGGCTCTTCAAATCAGAATTAACGCGATCATGCAAATTACCGGTGTAAATCATATTCGGGTCTACAATAGCAATGGCCACTTGATAAATTCCGATAACACTGCCTCCCCAAAAGGGGAAAAGTTAACATCACAGTTAGAACCCGGGTCCCGAAAAACAATGTTTTCCTTAAATCAAAAACCTGATATAGAATCTTTAACCTATACCAAAGAGATAAGGGCTATTGGAGAAACCATCGGCTTTGTTACAATAGACTATTCCCTCAATGATATACGGGTGGAAAAACAAAAATCATGGCTGTTGATCGGCGGGATACTTTTTATTATTTTTATCATGATGATGCTCGTTTTAAACCTGGTTCTCTCCCATATGATCATTAAGCCCATCACTACCTTACGAGACTCAATGGACAAAATCAGGTCCAAAAAAATTAACGAACAGGTAATCATTCACACAGAAGACGAAATAGGCGATCTATCCCGGACATTCAACCAAATGTCCAATGAACTGCTAAACTCGTATAAAACACTTGAAGACCAGAACAGGGCGCTTAAAAAAAGTGAAAATGAAATTAATAAAATCAAGCTTTATCTGAGCAGTATTATTGACTCCATGCCTTCGGCAATTATCGGTATTGATAATGATGGAAACATAACCCAGTGGAACCGGGAAGCTGAAAAAATGACCCGAATCAATGCACAGTCCGCATTAAATACCAATATTATGGATTATTCTTCCATAATCGGCCTTGAAGAAAAAGATATAAAAAAAACACTTCTGAAAAAAATAATTCATATAAAAAAGAAAAAATCAACTATTATAGGCAGGGAGGCAAAAACCTTCCAGGCAACTTTATATCCACTGACCGACAGCGGCCTTAAGGGTGCAGTGATTCGAATTGATGATATTACCGAACAGGTATTGATGCAGGAAGCAATGATTCATTCTGAAAAAATGAAATCGGTGGGAGGGCTTGCCGCCGGCATGGCCCATGAAATCAATAACCCCCTGGCAGGAATACTGCAAAACGCACAAGTGATTGCGCGCCGCCTGGGAAAAGACCTGCAGATAAATCAGAAAACTGCCAAAGAATGTGGAACAAGTATGGCTGTATTAAATGCCTATATTAAAAAACGGAAAATCGACCAATTGCTTACCAATGTCAAAACTGCCGGGAACCGTGCTGCAAGAATTGTAAAGGATATGCTAAGTTTCATTCGCAAGGAATCAGGAAACTTTGTCTCTCATTCAATGAATCAACTGTTTGATGAAACCGTAAACCTTGCAAAGGCTGATTATGATTTAAAAAAAAAATATGACTTTAAAAAAATCAAAATCAAAAAAGAGTATCAATCCGACCTGCCGAAGGTCCTGTGTGAAAGGACACAAATACAACAGGTATTTTTCAACCTGCTCAAAAACGGTGCCTATGCCATGAATGGAATTGAGGACAACCATTATACTCCTATTTTTATCTTGAGAACCCGGCAAATCCGAAATATGGTCCAAATGGAAATTGAGGATAATGGACCGGGCATGGATGAAAAAACAAGAAAGCAGATCTTTGAACCCTTTTTCACTACCAAACCTGTAGATATGGGGACAGGTCTTGGCCTTTCCATCTCGTACTTTATCATAACAGATATACACAAGGGGAAAATGAAGGCCGAGCCGGCAAGGAACAAGGGAACCAGATTTATTATTCAACTTCCCCTTGATACAAAAAAATACCATGAAAAATAGGAGTATCCTAGTGTATAGCCATATACACTATGGCCAATAAAAATATTTATACTCCAGAGTCATGAGGGCGAGATTAATTATTTTTCCTGTTTTTTAAGTATAATGGTTTCACGTATGGAAATCAATTTTTATTACCGAGTCTTCGCAGCACCTTCCAAATCATCCAGAAACCTGTTCAGGTCAAAGCCGTACCTGTCCGCCACGCTGTGAATGGTTTCAAAAAGTGATTTGCAGCAAATACACTCTCCTGCAAGCACGTCGTATTTTTTAAAAACCGGCAGGGTTTCCTCATAAACAGCCACAACATCAAGAATTGTCATTTGCGGATTGATGGGCTGCCGGACTTGATTTTTCTTATTGCCCATATGATTCCTTTAATACTTTTTCAAGAGCATGGGGGATATGGCGAATAATTTCACCAACCTGAGTGGCAGGGGTAGGATTGGCAAAAAAACCGGCAAGCCGATTAACTTTTGCTGCAATGGCCGCTGCTTTTGGAATTTTCATTCCTGTCCCTGCAAGTGCGGTGACAATGCCGGTAATCGTATCCCCTGTCCCCCCCATGGCTTCCATGGCTTCGGCTATGGGGCTGTCTACCCAAAAAGTTACACCACTTTTATCTGCAATAAAATCGGTTGCCCCTTTAACGAGCAAATTTTTTGCAGCATTTCCATGCAGGTACGCCCGGCTGATTAGATCAGGAATCTTATTGTCGTCGTGCAGGATAAACCCCCGGGTGTAAAAAGGATGAGGGGCGGCTTCATCGGCAAGAAATGAAAGCTCTCCTACATCCGGTGTAAAAAGATCATAAAATTGGGCCTGACCGCTCATCTTGGCCGCATACATGAAGCCTGCATCTGCGATCAGCAATGGTTTTTTTTTCAAATCATTGAGCATGAACACAATCTTGTTATGCCAGTCTACATCCGGCTGAAGATAATGGAATACAATGGTATTAAAATCAATTTGAGACCCTTTTTCAACCAGGTATCGGTACAGACTGCGGCTGCCGTGGCCAAGCCCTATATCCCCGGCAATAAACCCGGTTATATCCCTTGGCCCCAACACTTTCAACGTATTGACCATGGCGCCCAAAAGCGCCGGAGTTCCCCGGTTTACCGGGACATGTTTTCCATCAATACTGAGCCTGTTTTCAACCATATCCACCCGGCCCACAGTCAGGGGAAAATCAAGATCCGGGACTGTACCTACCACTGCAAGCATTTTTTCTGCATCTCCTTAAAAGCAAGGCCAAGGGCATAGCCGCAGAGGGTATGCCCGATATCCAGGGGATTGGGAGCCTGCGCCATGGTTTTGCCCACAAGTATGGAAGCAAGATATGGCACATCCGGACAACCGCCCCCGGAAACATTGACGATTAATCGGGACCTTTTTTCCACAGTAATTTTCATATTGGCCGCCCTGATCATGAGAAACCGGCCAAAATCCTTTATATGAAAAAGGTCCACCGGCTGGAGTAATGGATCTGTGACAGGCACCGTCTCAACGGGATCGATCCCTGACTTTTCCAGAAGTCGCAGGATATTGAGTTCCTGAATCAGGGGAAATTCAATCACAAGATCACACCCGCTTTGAATTTCCGGCGGCGGACCCATCACCCTTATTTTCCAGTCATTTGCCAATAATAATTTTTGGGCCTGGATGACCTCGCTCGTATTTTCAAATACAAGGATACCCCGTTCCGCCCGGGAAAAATCTTTTTGTTTTTTTTCCTTGAATAGCTTTAATTTAAACAAAACACCCCTTAGGTTTTTAATCTTTTACAATGGTAATTTCGTATTCGTCACCCTGCTGCCGGATATCCACGACACTATATTTTTTGCTTTGGGCAGCCCTTGAGACATTCTCTTTTGAGGCATCCGTATCCACCAGTACAATTATTTTACTTTCACTTCCTGAT
>JAGLNZ010000171.1 GCA_023139225.1 Desulfobacula sp.
TTGGTTGTAAAATAAGGATCAAACACTTTTTCCAGGGTTTGTTTATCCATGCCGTGACCGGTATCGCCAACTTCCAGTTTGAGATAATTACCAGGGGTTATATCAGGTCCTAGAATGCCTTCTTGAGTCGTTATTTTAACATCTTTCAATGTAACCGTTAATGTGCCCTTGGTCTCAAGCATTGAATGATAGGCATTTGTACACAAATTCATGATGATCTGATGAATTTGAGAAGGATCTGCAAGTATGATGGATTCAGAGACTATTTCTTCTCTTATTTCAATAAATGCAGGAATAGATGCACGGATAAGCTTAAGAACCTCTTTGACCACAATGGCAACTTCCAGCGGCTGCTTTTCATATTCGTATTGTCTGCTGAATGTCAGGATCTGGCGTACCAGCTCCCCTGCCCGTTGAGATCCTTTGATGATATGATCAAGGTGCCTGTTCAGCTTACCGGGCTTATCTATATTAATCTTGCCCAGTTGAGCATACCCCAGGATTCCGGAGAGAATATTATTAAAGTCATGGGCAATACCACCGGCCAGGGTTCCAATGGCTTCCATTTTTTCGGATTGGATCAGTCGTTGTTCCATCTGTTTTTTATCGGTAATATCCTTAATATGAGCGACAACACTGATGGTTATTCCTTTATTATTTTTATACGGAAAATAGGAAACTTCCACATGACGTCTTCCGATCCCGTTATACTGGACTTCATCCTGATAGCTGACAACCTCACCTGTCAAGGCTTTATCTAAATAGGGTTTTATTTTTTTCTCAAACACGTCAGTTCCGTTCACCTGGGCCACGGTATAACCGACCAAATTCTGCTCAGTGCAGGCATGGGCTGTAAGATAGCTGTTATTTGCCGCTTCATATTTGTATTCCCTGTTGACCAGAGCCATCTGGTCCATTGAGGTTCCTACGATCCGCTCATATTTTTTGAGCCGGTCTTCATATTCATATCGTGCAGTGATATCTCTGGCAATCCCAACAATACCACTTATTTTTCCCTTCTGGTCCATAATTGGTTTTTTTATGGTTTCAAATCTTTTTTCCCCCTGTTGCCGGTCAGAAAGAATGACTTCTCTATACAAGCTTTTTCCAGTCGTTAAAATTTCAAAATCATCTTTTTGGTATTGTTCTGCCACTTTTCGTGGCCAGACATCAAAAACCGTTTTCCCGATAATATCATGCATGGGCACACCGCAGGCCTCGGAAAAGGGTTTATTAACTATAGTAAATTTTGATTCATTATCCTTGAGCCATGCAAGATCCGGGATATTGTTCAAAATGGCTTTAAGTTTTTCTTCACTATCTTTGACTTTTTTTCTTTCCGATCTGAAATGCTGCATTGTAAAATGAATCGCAAAAGAAATAATCAGAACGGCCATAATGAATGTGAGATAATTATCAATAAACCTGGCTTTATTGTTTTCGTAGGGGATAATAAGATCCGGTAGAATAAACTCAATCCGGTAAAGAATTCCAAGATTCAGGCTTAAAACAATGATGGAGATAAGCCGGCGCTTTTTAGATGAAATCATGTTGATCATGGCAAGAATAATCAGGGAAATAATAGTAGCCGGCCCTAAGATACCCCCCGTGTAAAACCATGCAAAGGATACGAACATGCACCCGCAGGCCAGCACAGTCCAGTAGACCGGATAGAAATAACCTTTAAACCGGCTGAAAAAATAGGAAAGGCTGAAAAAAAATCCAAAAGATAAAGACCCTATTACCATTTCAATGTTCAAACCAATCAAATAATTGAGTACAACACTGATAAAAAAAATAATGGCTGTAAAAAAACATATGCCATTGAAACATTGATGTTCAAGGATAAAATCTTCATGATTTCCAAAAACGTTTTCTAATATTTCATCTGTACGTTGTTTCAGATTGTTCATTTTTTTGGGTGGGTTGATAAAAAATTGTTCCGGTTATTTTATATTTTCATCTTGCTTAGGAATGAAGAAATAAAAACCCCGGGGGAAATTTTCAAGGGTTACATTTTTTGAGTTGGCTCCCCAGCACGGATTTGAACCGCGGACCCATTGGTTAACAGCCAATTGCTCTGCCAACTGAGCTACTGGGGAGCAGCGCCTTTGAATAAGACTTGGTGAGATTATATCAACACATTTTTTTTGTCAAGAAAAAACAAAAAAAATTTGACATCATTATATATCACGTTTATCCTTTTAAAAGACGAAGAGCTATAATGCCAAGAACCTGATAAGAGATAATTAAACTATGATCACTGAAAACGGAATTGTAACCAAAGCAAACCAGTCTGTTGCCTGGATAAAAACAACCAGATCCGGTGCCTGTGAGTCCTGCTCTTCCCAAAAAAGCTGCGGAACAGCCAATAATCAAAAAGAAATAACTGTTGATGTTAAAAACACACTCAATGTTGAAAAAGGGGATCATGTGGTCATTGGACTTGAAACCAGACCCATGCTTTTTTTAACATTTTTTTTATATGTATTTCCCATTATTTTACTGATCATCGGTGCAGTGATCGGAAACAGTCTTGCACCTTCTCTTCAAATGGACCCCTCCTTTGCTTCCATGATTTCAGGGTTTTTATTTTTTGGATTCTCCTTTTATATCATCCGGAAAAAAAACAACTCCCTTTCAAAAAAAGAGGCCTATAAGCCTTTCCTTGTCAGAAAAAAACCACAAATTATCCCAGCCGATTGCACCACACCCTAAATTTAAATTTTTTCCTTGCCAAGATAACTATGATGTAATATAACGCCATGCTAGTTGTGGGTTTGTCGCATGAACTCTAACCCTTAGACAAGAGAGAAGTATTTATGACATCACAACGAGACCTAAAAGTAGCACTATTAATTATGATCATATTTTTGATCACAGGAATTATATGCTATGCCTCTTTTACTCCCCCTGCACCTGAAGAACCAGTACGCATGATGTTTCAGAACAAAGCCGGCAAGGTTTTATTCACCCATTCAGTACACACAGGCGATTATACAGATGATTGCCTGGACTGCCATCATAACATTGAAGATGATGAAACCTACAACTGCAGTGAGTGTCATGAAGACACAGGTGATGAAGACTTGCCATCAAGAACTGATGCATTTCATGCTCAGTGCCAGGGATGCCATGAAGATGTTGGCGCAGGTCCGGTAGAATGTAATACGTGTCATTCATTATAGTTAATTTAAATTTTTATATCTTAAAGATTAACAATAATAAATGATCTAAGCTTTTTACAAAACAAGGACTTATTATGATTAAACGATCTTTTTTCACGTTAACCAAACCAAGACTCAGCTATGATCTTGTGGAACCGGATCCTAAAGAGTCGGAGCCAATACCCATCCCGTCCAACCTTACTTTATTATTGAATGAGCCCATTGACAGCACAAGACAGGCTTTAATAAAAAAAGGGGACGCGGTTGAAAAGGGAGAAAAGTTACGCCTTTACAATCAAAGTACAGAGTATACAATTTCTCCCGTTGCAGGAACCATCAGCGCTATTGACACTTATTCGGATGATTTTGGCAGCACATCCACCTATCTTGTTATCAAAAGTAATCAGGGCCAGACAACTGAAACAAATTCGATAACATACGATTTAAAAGATGATATTGCCTCTGCTGATGAATACTTCAGGACACTGCCGGGGGCACCGCCGCTAAAAATTCTTGCCAGTGATGACGTTAAAATTAATACCATTGTCATTACCTGTTCAGATATGGATCTTTTATCAACAACCAATCAGTATATAACCTTAAAGTTTTTGGATGAGATAAAAGAGGGAGCAAAAGTTTTAAAAAAGATAACCCATGTCCCAAAACTATGTATCATGGTTCCGGAAAGCTTAAATGTTCAAGGAG
>JAGLNZ010000172.1 GCA_023139225.1 Desulfobacula sp.
GCAATGGCAATCCAGCCCCTTCCCGCAGTCATTCCCTCTATCCATGATTTTGAATATGAAATGGAAAGGTGGGCGCCTGCAAGGCCTGAGAATCCTCCTCCAATGATGACACTCAAATATCTGAGTCTTGTGACATTGACCCCTTGAGTTTCCGTGGCTTTCGGGTTTTCGCCCGTTGACCGGATCTGTATCCCCAGACGGGTTCTTTCAAGGAAGAACCAGGAAGCAAAGGCAAGCACTATGGCAAGATAGAAAAATGGGCTTTGCATAAACAGGATTTTTCCAAGCCAGGGAATATCTGATAAATAGGGAATCACCCAATCGTCCATTTTGATTGAAAGGGGTTTGCCCACATAGGGTTTGCCAAGCATACCGGAAAGCCCTAAACCCAGCATGGTCAACGCAAGTCCGGACACTACCTGGTTGGCCTGCAAGGTCACAGAAGAAAAGGCATGGATGATGGATATTGCCATACCCGCAGCAAGGGCAACAAGAACACCCAGCCAGGGCTGGCCGGTTGTCATAGTGACGATAAAGGCTACAACAGCTCCAATTGCCATAACGCCTTCAACGCCCAGGTTAAGGATGCCGGACCTTTCACAAATCACTTCACCTGTTGTGGCCAGAAGTAAAGGGGTTCCTGCAACCATAGCTCTTTGAAGTGTTGAAATAATAATATCTTCCATCTATTACATCCTTATTTGTTTGAAAAATGGATGGTGAATTTATGGTTTAAAAAATAATCACCCATAATTAAAAATATCAACAACGTGCCATTGACTATTTGAACTGTGGCAGCAGGCAGTCCCAGTGATATCTGTATAGCATCGCCGCCCACCAGTATTCCTGCAAAAAAAATTCCTGAAATCACAGCATAGAGCGGATTTAATTTGGCAAGCCATGCAACGATGATGGCTGTAAATCCATAACCCGAGGATATGGAAGCAGGATAGCCAAGATAGTGATGAATGCCGGCCACTTCACCGACACCGGCAAAACCGGCAAAACCGCCGCTGATGGCCATGAGGATCAGGCCTGTTTTTAGAAAATTTATCCCTGCATATTTGCCGGCATCCGGGTTTTCACCCACCACCCTTGCTTCATATCCAAACCGCGTTTTATAGATGACAACACAAAGCACAACAGCACAGATAATTGCCAGGATTAACGTGGCATAATGGATTCTGGAACCGGGGATTAATCCTAAAATGGCAGAATCGGGAAGGTTATTTGTTCCGGGAAAACCGAATCGTGCTTTTCCTTTCCAGGGCCCTACAATGAGCATGGTTAAAAATTCAGCACAGATATAGTTAAGCATTAAAGTGGATATTACTTCATTAATGGAGTATTTGATTTTTAAGATAGCGGGTATGATTCCCCATAATGCACCGCCAATAAAACCTGCCGTAAAAATCAAGGGAACAATAATATATGACGGCAAAGCCTCTCCAAAGGTCAGCCCGGTCCAGGTAGCAAAAATCGCTCCCATCAACATCTGGCCTTCGGCACCAATGTTCCAGAATTTTGCCCTGAAAGCAAGGGTCAGTCCTGTGCCGATCAGGATTAAGGGGATGGCTTTGGTAATGGTTTCCTTAATTCCGTAAAAAGAACCAAATGATCCTGAAAAGATCTCGGTGATTGCATAGATGGGATTCACACCCGCAATCAGGAAGATAATACTGATAACCACAAGCGCTGCCAAAAGACAGCAAATATTGGTCATAAAGGATCTTAGGGGGGTTGCATCATATCGGTCTGTTGTTTTGATTTTTATCATTATTTTTTTTCCATTGAATCAGATCCTTTTTGATCCTGCCATCATCAGACCGATATCAGAAAACCGTTTGTCGTTTGAATCAAGAATCGCCATGAATTCACCATCAAAAATAACGGCAATCCGGTCACAAAGTTCAAATATTTCTTCAAGATCTTCGGAAAACAAAAGCACGGCGCTTCCTTGTTTTCTAAGTTCCAAAAGATGTTTTCTTAAAAATTCCGTTGCCCCGACATCCAGTCCATATGTGGGATGTGATGCCACAAGAAGCTGTGGCTGTTCACTGATTTCCCTTCCAAGGATGAGTTTTTGAATGTTCCCGCCGGAAAGGTTTCTGATCTGATTATTAATAGAATGGGTGGAAACCTTGAATTTTTTAACAATGGTTTTAGTGTGATTTTTAACCTGATTGTATTTCAGGAAATAGCGCTTGGAAAATTTTTTTAAGTGATGCTGTTTTAAAATAGCATTATCATATAAAAACAGACCCGGGGCAATCCCAAACCGGATCCTTTCTTCGGGTACATGGGAAACACCGCAGTCATAAATGTGTCTGGCGGATTTGTTGGTGATATCCTTGGCATTTACTTTTACTTTCCCCGATGAGATGGGCCTGATACCTGTTATGGCTTCTGCAAGCTCGCGCTGCCCATTGCCGGAAACCCCGGCAATACCAAAAATTTCATTTTTAAAAAGTTCAAATGAGATGTTTTTAAGAGCCAGAAGACCTTTGTCTCCTATGACATTGATATTTTCAACAGATAGAATCTTTTTGCCCCTTGAAAGTTTTTGCCTGTTTATATTAAAGACAACATCCCGGCCTACCATCATTCGGGCAAGGGATTTTTTATCTGTATTTTTTGTGTCGGCACTTCCCACAATTTTTCCTTTTTGAAGCACCATGACCCGGTCACAGATTTCCATAATTTCATCAAGCTTGTGGGAAATGAAAATGATCATGTGGCCTTTGGCCTTCATACTCCTGAGAATAGAAATCAATTCTTTGATTTCCTGGGGGGTCAAAACGGAAGTGGGTTCATCAAGAATAAGCAGGTCAGCACCATTTAAAAGTGCTTTTATGATTTCCACCCGCTGCTGCTCCCCGGCGGATAACTGCCATACTTTTTTGCCGGGATCAATGTTAAAATCAAATTTTTTAGAAAATTGCTTAACTTTATCCCTGATTTTTATTTTTGGGAAAAAAAACGGTGTGTCTTTATAGCCTAATGCAATATTTTCAATAACAGAATGATTTTGTATAAGCATAAAGTGCTGATGAACCATTCCAATGCCAAAATTAATGGATTCAACAGGATTATTAATTTGAATCGGTTTGCCATTGATTTTGATTTGTCCGGAATC
>JAGLNZ010000173.1 GCA_023139225.1 Desulfobacula sp.
ACAGCTCAGGCCGCAAGGGGCCAATAATGCCTTAATTTGTTCAGATATCATACACTCTCTCCTTTCATTAAAATAATAAATTTAATTATTATAATAGTTGTATTCCGGTAATAAAAATGGCATAAACGGCATATTAAGGGGTGATATCGACATTTGTCTTTTTGTTTAAGTGAGGCCCAATGAAAAAAGTAACCATTCTCGGACTTTATAATTCCATGGCAACCACCATTTTTGGCCCCATGGATATTTTGAATCAGGCAGGGCGGCTCTGGAACCGTGTAAGCAAGTCCCCTCCAACCCCGTTTTTTGATGTCACCCTTGCCTCGGCAGACGGACAAGTCATCCAAACCCAGAATAATATTCTTATCCAGCCCCATTGCAGTATTGAGGCAATTGATAAAACAGATTTGATTGTCATTGCGTCGGCTACCTATATCAAACAGATTCTCCAGAAAAACCCTGAACTGGTTCCATGGATTCGCCGGCAATACAGCCAGGGTGCCCATGTGGCCAGTATCTGCACCGGAGTGTTTTTACTGGCCCAAACCGGTTTGCTGGATGGGAAATCGGCAACCCTTCACTGGGGGTTTGCCCAGATGTTTCGTCAAAAATATCCCCGGGTCAATTTAAGACAGGACCGAATGTTCATCGACCAGGGTCGCCTTTATTGTGCGGCAGGAGTGAATGCCGGTATGGATTTGTCCCTTTACCTGGTGGAAAAATTTTGTGGCCGGAAAACCGCCGTACTATGTGCCAAGACCATGATCCTGGATTTGGGACGAGAACTGCAGACCCCCTATGAGTGTTTTCTTTTTTCCAAGGATCATGGCGATCCCTTGATCGTTAAAGCCCAGGAATGGATAGAACAGCATCACACCCAATCAATTGATTACGACCGACTGGCCGGGAAATACAGGATGAGCCGCCGGTCATTGGAACGCAGGTTTAAACAGGCCACCTCTGTCACCCCTTTGGGGTATCTGCAGCAATTACGGGTGGAAAATGCCAAACACCTGCTGGAGGACGGCAGCCAGACCTTTAATGACATCACCTATCTGGTCGGGTATGAGGATATTTCCTTTTTCAGGAAAGTATTTGTCAGGCTGACCGGCCTGCGGCCAAAAGAATATCAGCAGCGGTTTGCAGGGTACTCGGCCATTTATTAATGGACTGGTTCGTTCTATCGTCATCTCCTGCTAATATCCTTTTTAAAACTATAAATTAGTGCTCGTCATTCACCCGGACAACTAATTTTCCGAAATTTTGACCTTCCAGCATGCCGATAAATGCTTTTGGTGCATTCTCTAATTTTTCAATTAAATGTTCACGGTATTTTACAAGTCCTGTCTTCAGCCATTGAGACATATCATTTACAAATTCATCGTAACGGGGGCCATAATCATCAAAAATAATAAACCCCTGAACCTTGATTCGTTTAATTAAAATTGTGGCCATAAGAATGGACATGCGATCCGGTCCGTCAGGAAGTTGTGTGGCATTGTACCGGGAAACAATCCCGCACACCGGGATTCTGGCTTTTATATTAAGCAGCGGCAAAACAGCATCAAATACTTTGCCCCCTACATTTTCATAATAGATGTCAATTCCCCTGGAACAAACTTTTTTGAGCTGCCGGGAAAAATCCAAAGCTTTGTGGTCCAGGCACTCATCAAAACCAAGAACATTTTTTGCATATTTACATTTTTCGCTGCTGCCGGCAACACCGACAACACGGCACCCTTTTAACTTGGCGATTTGTCCTACAGTAGCACCGACCGGTCCGGTGGCAGCAGCGACAACCAAGGTGTCTCCCTGTTTTGGTTGGCCAATATCCAATAATCCCATATAGGCAGCAAAACCCGGCATGCCCAATATCCCTAATGCATAGGATGGGTTTTTGGGGTTTTTTCCTAACCGGGTCAGGCCGGAGCCATCGGAAAGCGCATAGTCCTGCCACCCGCTATCCGCAAGAACCCATTCTCCCGTTTTGTAATCAGGGTGTCGGGATGCTTCAATTTGACAAACCGTTGCACCGACCATGACGTCATTAATCTTGAGAGGTTCTATATAAGATGGTGCATCGGCCATCCGCCCTCTCATATAAGGGTCAAGCGATAGAAAGATGGTGCGTAACAGGACTTCTCCTTCTTTTGGCAAAGGTATTGAGGCTTTTTCTAAACGAAAGTTTTCTTGGGTTGGTGCGCCTACAGGGCGCGAGGCAAGTACAATACGGTGGTTTAATTTTTCAGTTTTTTCCATTATTCTATGATTTTTCCTCTTATTTGTTAAAAATTCAGTTTTTGGTATTCAAAAAGACTATGTTCTAAACGATAATGCATGGATATGATTTTTCAAGATGACAAGGGCCAACTGCCAGGGTTACCAATAGTGTCTGTCAGATTTTTAAAATTTCATCAAAATTTGAAATGATATCATTAATACTCTGGTTTTTCTGACACCAGCTCTTAACCACAGATAGAAAACAAAGACCCTTCGAGCTTAAAAAATAGGGTTTGCTTTCTGATTTACTACACGATAAAATACCGGAAAGGTTAACGGTCGGTATTAGGTGCTGTTTTCAGTTGTCCGAGCCTGTTCTTTCAGATTTTAGACCGTGTCAACTTACTTTGCCGGCAGTAATTTGGTTGATATGATAAGACCGCTGGCCTGCTGTCATTAATTTAAAGGCCTCGTAACTATTAAACAGTGTGGAAAATGGTTTATATATGTTAACTGAAACCCCACCGCAAAAAACGATTCTTGTTGTAGATGATGCTGTAAGCAACATCGACATGCTGCTTGTAATTCTCAAGGACTATGATGTAATCCCTGTCACCTCGGGCGAAGAGGCTCTCTCCCTTCTGGATGAAGAGATTGTGGACATGATACTTCTTGATATTATGATGCCGGTTATGGATGGATTTGAAGTTTGTCTTAATCTTAAGGCCAATGATGCAACCAAAGAAATACCTGTCATTTTTATTACCGCCAGGAATGATGTGGAAAGCATTGAAAAAGCCTATGATGTGGGAGGGGTTGATTATGTAACCAAACCTTTTAGACCAAGAGAGCTTTTGGCCCGAGTCAAAACCCATCTTCATCTGCGTGAGGTAATCCATAGACTTGATTATCTTGCCACCCACGACAGCCTTACCGGGCTTTACAACCGCAGAAAGTTTTTCGAACTGGCACAGCAGTTGTACAATGCAAAAAGAGACGATGTGTTTGCCGTCATGATCGATATCGATCATTTTAAACGGATCAATGACCGTCATGGTCACCATTCCGGGGACCTGGTTTTAAAGGCCATCACAAAAAGCATCAGGGATTTGTTACCGGCGGATTCTATTTTTGGCCGTGTGGGCGGTGAAGAGTTTGCCGCCCTGATTAACGCTTATAACCTGGATGAAGTGAAACAATTGATTGAAAAAATTCGAATTACTGTTTCAGAACTGATCATATCAATCAGGGGCGGGGCCAATCTATCCTGCACAATAAGCAGTGGCGTAGCTCAAACAGGAGAAGACATCACTTCATTGGATGATCTGTTAAAAAAGGCGGATGATGCGTTATACGAGGCTAAGGGAAGTGGACGTAATCGATCTGTATTCAGACAAAGGGATTAAAACCCTGGAAGCCATCTCAAAAAAAATGGGGTTGTAATTAAGGCAAGTCAAAGTTTTTTTATAAAAGATGATTTCTATATCAACTGAAAGGACTATCGAGATGCCTGTTACCAAATACGAAAAAATAAAGTGTGCCGAGGTTGTTTCACTGGATCCTGCAGCAGCAGTAAAATCCCTGGCAAGGCAACTGCATCAGGATGAAATCGCAGGGGTGATATTTTTCTGCTCCTCCAAGTATGATCCCCATACCCTGGCAGCTGAATTCAGAGATCGTTTTGATTGCTCGGTGGTGGGATGTACTACTGCAGGAGAGATTGGAACTCATTATCAGGAAGACGGAATCGTGGCGGTTAGTTTTAGCAAACGGGATTTTAGCTTTCATCCCCATCTGATTTCTTCTATGGCCGATTTTAATGCTGAAGACGCTTTTAAAATGGCTGACAAAATTCATGGAGAACTAGAATTTTCTGAAAATTTTAATCCTGATGAAATGTTCGCCATGGTCCTTTTGGACGGCCTTTCGGTTATGGAAGAACCTGTCACTGCTTATATTAATGCTGCTATCAAAGGGGTTCCCCTGATCGGTGGATCCGCAGGCGACAGCCTGGAATTCAAAGAGACCCGGGTATTTGCTCACGGAAAGTTTCACACCGGAGCCGGCGTTTTTATCATGATCGAGTCCCGCCTGCCTTTTAAGACCTTTAAACTTCAACATTTTGAACCGTCGGAAGACGATCTGGTCATCACCGAAGCCGATCCCACGACTCGGACGGTATCGGAAATTAACGGTGTGCCTGCGGCCGAGGAGTACGCTAATATATTGGGGCTGGAAATCCGGGAGCTGACACCCCAGGTTTTTGCCCGTTACCCTGTCATGCTGGAGATCGGTGATGCATGGTATGTTCGTTCGATCCAGAAGGTTAATCCAGACGGAAGCCTCACCTTTTTTTGCGCCATTGACAACGGGTTGGTTTTGACGGTGGCCAGGGGCGTTGGGTTTGTGGAATCCCTTGAAAATAAAATAGAGGAGTTGACAGCCGAGTTCTCCAGTATTTTATGCACCCTCGGATGCGACTGCATCCTGCGTCGGTTGGAACTTCTTGAAACAGATGAGACTGCAAAGACCGAAAAGGTATTGTCCCGGCTGAATTTTGTTGGATTCAGCACCTTTGGCGAGCAGTTCAATGCCATTCACGTCAACCAGACGTTGACAGGTGTCGTTCTGGGAGAGAGATGAGCCATGGCTGCCAGGGAAGATCTACAAAAAAAAGTTATTGATTTGGAAAAACAGCTTAGTAAAGCAAAGAAGATCAACCATGCCCTCAAGGATCGCGTTCGAAAAAGTGTCAAGTCCACAGGCGATTCCTATTCCGTGTTTGAAAACAATATCCTGCTCCAGAATGCTGTCAATCAAAAAACCAGAGCCCTGGAGAAAGCCATTGTTGCTGCCACTGCGTCCACAAGGGCAAAGAGTGAATTTCTGGCTAACATGAGCCATGAAATCCGTACACCGATGAATGCCATCACCGGCATGACCTATCTTCTAAAGCAAACCGATCCCACGCTCCGGCAGCGTGACTATATTACCAAGATTGAAAACTCGGCCAACGCCCTGCTGGGTATTATAAACGATATCCTGGATATTTCCAAAATTGAAGCTGGCAGACTGGACATAGAGGCCATTGATTTTGATCTTCACAAGGTGATCGAAGATGTAACCATGCTGGTCGAAATCAATGCAGCGGAAAAAGACCTTGATTTTGTAGTCTCCTATGAGAATATCACGAACATGAATTTTCATGGGGATCCCCTGAGGCTTACCCAAATTCTCACCAACCTGGTGAATAATGCAGTGAAATTCACTTCAAAAGGTGAAGTGGGCGTCTATGTTCGAACCCTGACAAAGGACCGTTTTTGTTTTGAAGTGAAAGACACCGGCATAGGCCTGACTGAGGAGCAGAAAAACAAGCTGTTTCAATCATTCAGCCAGGCTGACGCCAGTACTACCCGGAAATATGGTGGCACAGGACTGGGGTTGTCCATCTGCAAGCACTTGGTAGAGATGATGGGCGGTCGGATTTGGGTGGAGAGTGAATTCGGCAAAGGGAGTTCATTCATTTTTGAAATAACCCTCAAGGAACTTGAAAAAACCGAAAAACCTGTAGAGAAGTTCAATGATAAGAGAGTTCTTATTGTTGATGATACGCCGTCATGGCAGATAATCTTGCAAAAAATGCTTCACCGGTTCTCCATAGAAACCGATGTGGCTGGAAGCGGCGAGGAAGCCCTTAGAATGATAGGCAGTCAAGATCAGATCTATGACTTGATATTAATGGACTGGCGCATGCCCGGGATGGACGGCCTCCAGACAGCCAGATTAATACAAGAGCATTGCAAATCTATCCCACCCACCATTATCATGGTTTCAGCCTACAGGCAGGAATCCCTGCAGCAAATTGCAATGGAACAGGGTATTGATATATTTTTGCACAAACCGGTCAACCCTTCGACTCTGTATGATATTATCACAGATTTTTTTGGCTCCGGTATTGTCAGAGATTACCGACATAAGGCCAAGAAATATTCCCTGAAAAGAAAGCTTACCACACTCAAGGGCAGCACCCTCTTACTTGTTGAAGACAATACCATGAATTGTGAGATTATCCATGGCATTCTGGAACCCAGCGGTATCATCATTAAAGAGGCAGCAAATGGAAAAGAAGCCGTGGCCATGTATCAGGCTTCTCCTGACACCTATGAGCTTATACTCATGGATCTTCAAATGCCTGTCATGGACGGCTATGCAGCAGCAAAGGAGATTAGAAAGATTGATCAAACTGTTCCTATCATCGCTGTCAGTGCCAATGCAATGACCAGTGACATTGAAAAGACACGTCAGTATGAGATGAACGAACATCTCAATAAGCCCATTGATGTGGAAAAATTATTTGCAGTGCTGTTAAAATATATTCCTAAAAAATGTGATACGGCCCAGGAAGCCGGCCGGCTTGATACCATAAATGGAAAAATCCCATTACCTGCTTTAAGGTCCATTGATACAAATGCAGGTCTCAAACAGATGCTGGGAGATGTGAGTCTTTATATCAAAATAGTACGGGATTTTTCTGACAACTATGAGGGCACTGCAGAGACGCTGATTCAACTTATCAATGATAACAGGGCCGAAGCAAAACGTCTCGTCCATACGATAAAAGGACTGAGCGGCAATATTGGTGCGGTTAAACTCCATAAAAAGGCTGTCCGGTTCGATGAATCATTGGACCTTAGTCTGCTTGCCCCATTTACTGCTGAGTTGCAAAGGGTCGTTGATGAGATTAAACACAGCAAGGTATTCTCTGACCGTCAGCCATTGGAGTTGAACCAAACAAAGAGGTTGAACAAAACAGATCGGGATCAGTTAATGCAGCAGCTTAAAGAAGCCTTGAAAAAGCGACGTCCCCAACTTGTAAGTCCAATTCTTGATGAACTTAACCTCTGTGATTTGGGCGGTACTGATCTTGAATTGCTCGATAAAATCACTACTTTGGTTAAGAAATATAAGTTCAAGGATGCCTTTAATATTATTGCTGTTTAAGGTGGTCATCCACAACTGTAAGCAGCCGGATCTTTTGACCGTTCAGACAAGAACAGCTTTCGATCGTTCACATTATTTGCTCTTAGTTTCAAGACTTTACCAATCCTCATACCACCTCTTGCCATTAAATCAAGCATCAACCTATTTCTGCGATTATCTGTTTTGAAAATTATTTCATCAATCACATCTTTATCATCCATGAAGCTTGGATAACTTATTTGAAATCACTTTCCCAAGGCGACGGGCACCCTCTGCCAGGATCTTATCGTCATAAAAAGCAAAGGAAAGGCGCATATAATTCTTTAATTCTTTTCTGTATGAAAAAAGGCTTCCAGGATGAAAATCTACATTTTGTTTTCGGGCGGCTTTCCTGAAAATATTGGTGTCAATACCATCCGGGAACCGCACCCAAATAAAATATCCTCCCTCTGGAACCTTAAATACCGCCTGATCGGGCAGATATTCTCTCAGATAATCGCAAAAAATTTCAATCCTTTGACGGTAGACGGTTTTGAGTTTCTGTATATGGGTCGTTAAGAATCCAAGGTGAATAGCTGAATTTACAATTTCCGACGTGAAGGGATTGAACCCACCGCCGCTGGTCAGGAGTCCTGACCTGGTCATTTTTTTTACCAGTGCAGGGCTGGTATGCATCCATCCCAGCCTCAACCCCGGTGCCAAAATTTTTGAAAAGGAACCCAAACTAATTACGGGGCATATATTATTCCAGGTTCCCATGGAAGGCACTGAATCATTTGAATAATTAAGAAGTTGATAGACCTCGTCGGCCACCACCAACAAGTTTTTTTGTGTACAAATTTTGACCAGTTCCTCTCGCCTTTTGAGAGACAAAGTGACACTGGCCGGATTGTGAAAAGTGGGAATGGTATACAGGAAGGCTGGGGTTAGTGTTTCTAACCTTTCTTTGAGAACATCTGTCACCAGTCCATTATCATCCACAGGTATACCGACCAGATTGAGCTTATGATCTGCAAATATTTTTAGAGCCAGAAAATAACTGGGCTCCTCAACCAGCACTGTATCTCCCGGATGGGCAAACAATGTACAGATAAAATCTAAGGCTTGAGAATTCCCGTTGGTGATCAACAATTGTTTGGGATCCACCCTGTTTGGGTATTGAGAGGTTAAAAACTCGGCCAGGGTTTCCCTGAAATTTGTATTACCCTGCTCTTCTCCGTAGGCAAGCAAGGATCTGTCATCCCTGGATAGGGAATGGGCAGCAGCTTTTTCCATTTCTTTTGAGGGGAGTAAATGGCTGCTCGGCTGCCCTAATCCCAGGTGAATCATGTTGGAAGGGAGATCAACCTGAGGAAGGCCCTGATTAAAATCCATAACGTTTCTCCATTTTTTCGGCACCTGATTAAATCCTAAACAGGGACAAAGGCGATGGGCAGAGCTCCTCCATTTGTGCAAGATCGCTTGCAGCACTATATCCTTTGGAAAGATACCCGTTTTCAAGACCCTTTTGAGTAATAACCTGAAGATGGGTATGATAAAACCAATTCCCATTTTCATGGAAATCACCGATATAGGAGAAGGCTTCTCCTGCGGTAAATTTTGTACCGACCGCAGGAAGCTTTTCTTTGTTTAAATGGCCGTAAAAGCTGTAAAAAGTTTCAAAATCAGGGCTTTCATGCATTAAAAGGACATGAGCACCATAATTTCCCTCACCTGCTTCATATCCACTCTCCTTGACCCTGGCATCCAAAGGAGCGTGCAAGGGTGTGCCTAATGGAACAATGATATCAAGTCCCAGGTGATAAAACCGTTTTTCCTCAACCATCTGGGGGCAGGGGGACAGGAGTATTTCCCGGTTTTCAAGATAGGATGAAACACCCCATGTGTACCTGTCGTTCATCATATTGTCCAAAAGTTGCTGAAACCCTTTCTGATCCCTGACATCAATAGTATCAAAAAGGGTAGACTGAACTGACATATCCACTTCCAGCGGATCACCTGTCAGGTTTTTGAAAATGGGTTGAATATCAATTTTTTTACTATATGCGATATAGGGGTATTTCATTATTCTATCCTGCCCTAAGAAATTGGAAAATTGTTTGTCTTTATGAGTCCCGGCACCTGAACCAGGGGAGAACCATCATCATCTGTAATAATACCAGTTGGAAACTCAAAATTTTTATCCAATCCTTTGTAATATGACAAGTCATAGCATCCAAGCTTTATTTTTACCTGACCATTGTCATGAACAAATGATGAGGTTAAACCATAATCCACCTCGCCCAGAAGCGTTGAGATAATATATCTGGGAATTTCCCTTCCTGATCCTTCTCTTCTCACTTTTGTAGCAATGTCAACAACATCATAGGAATCCACGGGGTGGTCACTGTTCCACTTTTGCTGAATGGGAAGCCCGGCAGCATAAATGTGATGGAATTCCATCCCTGATTTTCGTACGCTATACGCAAGGGAGTGTATGTGAACATCAGAATCATTGACCCCCCCTAAAAGTGCTGTATTGCAATAAACGGTTATTCCTTTGTTGTTCAGTCTTCTAACCAGTTTTTCATGAGCATTTGTTATTTCATCAGCCAGGATAAACCATGTTTCGATTTCAAGCCTTAAAGGATTTACCACACAAAGATTGTTTAAATCTCCAAGGGTATTGATTACAGCCCTTGTATACGCTTTTGGCTGGACATTAAACTTCGGGCTGACCAGGCGGACAGCATTCACATGGGGAATCTCGCCAAGTTTTTTAATAAGCGGTTTTATATAAAACAGAGAATCGATTGCATCGATTGAGGAGGATATGATTACATCGGTAATCCTGTCATCTGATCTGATGTAGTCAATTTGCTTATCTTTAGCCCGGGCATCAATCTCAACCCTTGTTTCATGGAGTCGCAAAAGTTTTTCAAAACCTGAGTTCTCTCCAACATCTACAATGGACGGCCCTGTTTGTCTTTGGTTTACTAACACGGATTGAAGCATTTCAATATCATCTGAAGAGGCCCATTTTTTTTCTATCACTTCTCTTTTGGGTCTGGGTCCATGAAGAAGAGATTCATCCCCGATCTGTGCCAGATATTGAATATCAATGGTGCCTTCATCATTCACCCTGATATTAGTGAGTTCATTGGCAAGGGGGGCAAAAGCTTTAAAATAATCCGGTGTATACGGGGTCCTGATCCAAACGAAATTCTCATTGTCTTTCACCTTTTCCACTGCCCATCCGCTGGTATACCAGTCCATTTTCCCAATGGGGGTTGCCGTGCAGATTCTCGGGATGACCCTGTCTGAAAGATGTGCTCGAAGGTGCTTGGCAATTCCCATTCCTTCAGACAGGGTACTCCAGTAAATACTGTTTCCATGGATGGGGCTGCAGGGGATATAAATATAATGAAGCTCAGCACCGGCACCGCGCAAAAGGCTGAAAAGTCTCACAAGTTCAGGACCTTTGTCATTGCAGTCCTTCAAAAACGGCGTCTGGATATAAACCGCAATCCCATTGTTAACAAGATCGGAGATAATATCAAGACTTTCAGGCGACACTTCATCCGGATGAATAAAATGGGTGGCCACTTCCATTCTTTTACCGCGCTGCTGGAGTTCAAAGTT
>JAGLNZ010000174.1 GCA_023139225.1 Desulfobacula sp.
TGTTCAAAATTGTAGTTGGGAATCAAAGCGATACTGTCCGGGAACTGAAACTGCATATTTCCGGCAAGAAATCGGTTATCACTAATGATCAGACCTTTGGAAAACCCTGACTTGTGTATCTCTTCTGCCAGGGCTGTGAATGGATAGTTCAATCTGCAATAGTGATGGGTCAAGGAAACGCCAACTACTCTGACAGTAAAGGCGATGTAGATGCTAATGGCTGCAATAACACTTAGCATGGCAAATCGTTTAAACTGCTTTTTAGATATGGTTGTTACATCAAGTCCGGAAAAGAAAATAAGCGGGGCAGCAAAAAGTAATGGTTGCAGCCACCTGTCCTTCACGTATGAAATTTTAAATACAAGAACAAGAACAATGAAAATGAAAATGAAAATAAGGGCATAGCGGAACATGAATTGGGAGGAGAAATCTGCCGGCCGATTTGTCTTCCTTATGTATCCTCCCGGAAAAATAAAAAGATAAAATAACCAGAGCGGCGTTAAAAACAAAAACGTATTGGTAAAAAAACTTTTAATGCCTTTAATAGAATATATTTCAACTGCTTGTTTGAATTTATGTGTTGCTGAAAAAACAATATCCTGATTGTTGAACATCCAGACAAGATAAGATGCACTCATGGCAGCCAGGATCACAAGACTCACTAAAATCATTCTGGAAAAGAACACTTTCCTGCCTTCGGGGAAGGTGAGCAGGGTTAAAAACAGGACGATAAAAAAGAGGACAAAATTGACCTTTGCCAGGATACCAATGCCGCAAAACAGACCGAAAAGACAATAATTAAATAGTGTTCGGTTCTCAACCAATCTTAGTGCCAGCCATAAGACCGAGGCTGCAGCAAAGACAACCAATGTGGTATGAGTCATATCCCGCTGAGATTCCCACACGATCTGAGGAATAAGAAGTAAAGAAGAAGCGGATAAAATGGCTGCCCTGGTATTCTTTAACAATTTTTGAGCACTCAGATAGACAAAAAAGTAGGTGAAAAAAAGCAGCGCGTTTTTCAAAAGACTGACTGCAAAAACATTTTTGCCAAAGACCTGGAACAGGTAATACTGCATCCAGGTATAAAGCGGGGGTTGTTCGGTATATCCGGCGAGCAGCCACTGACCCAAAAGTGCCTGTTCTGCCTCGTCATAATCAAGTGAGTCCGATACCAGGACCCTCAAAAGTATGTGAAAACAAAAATAAGTCAGCAAAAGAAAAAGAAATGTCAGACTAAGGCTTTTGTTGCCGGTCTGTGAACTTGTCATTACAGAGTACCATCCGATTGTCTGGTTCTCTTTTTATGGTTTATCCAGAGGATAATATTCCTGGTATATACCACAAATCCAAAAATCTGACCAACGAAGAGTACAGGGTCTTTTCTAATGATCGCGTAAGAAAGAACCATCATGGAGCCGACAAAACTGATCAGCCAGAACCCTATGGGCAAAAGAGACTCTTTCTTTTTTTCCGTATATATCCATTGAAAAATAAAACGGAAAGTAAAGACAAACTGGCTGGCCATTCCCCAAATCATGAGAAGGAGTGGAACATCCTCGTTGGAAACGATTGTCTTAAAATTATAACTGTCACCACACACCATCCAGATGATAGCCGATACAGGAAAAATAACAGCTGTAACACGGATTGGTCCTGGAATTTTTTTCCAGAATCCGTGGTAATGAAGATTTCGTATATAAACAGCGTATGTAATGAATTGACCAAAAATAATAGCAAAATCATTACGCAGAATTCCGTAAACCATCATTAGAAATGAAGCGATAATACTTAGCTGCCAGAAAAGCAGTGGGGAGACAATGCGATTTGCTTTTTCCGATTTTATCCATTGAACAAGTAGTCTTGCCGAAAAAAGAACCTGGGAAAAAAAACCTATACCAAAAATAAGATACTGGTTCATTTGCGATCAGCGATCCTGTAGCGGATATTTCTGTTCTGCATCCAGCGAAAGGCTAGTGTGTCAAAAAAGGGGCCGACAAGACGGTTCCAGAGATGGTATTTACTGGTTCCATAATATCGGGGGTAGTGTGCAATGGGGATCTGCTTAACTTTACCACCCTGCAGTTTAACAAGGGCCGGCATAAAACGGTGCATCCCGGTAAAAAAGGCCATGTTCCTGGCATAGGATATTTTGAGAATCTTCAAAGGACAACAGGTATCTAAGATACCGTCGTTTATCATCAACCGTCTATAAGCGTTAGCAAATTTAGAGGAAAATTTTTTAACCATACTGTCTTGTCGCTTCTGCCTGATGCCGTTGACCATGTCATACTCGGGAAAATATTCAAGATAGAGCAGAAAATCCTGGGGTTTTGTCTGCAAATCAGCATCAATATAGCCAATCAATGAGGTTTCGCAGGCATCTATACCGGCCTTTATGGCTGTGCTCAGCCCATAGTTGCCATCAAGTGTCAGATAGTTGTAATGAGCCGTGTTACTGCACTTTTCCTTAAGAATGGTCCCGCTTTTGTCGGTTGATCCGTCGTTAACAAAAAGAGCCCGGCTGGCAACAGGGCTATTGCTGATAAACCTATCCATCTCTCTAAAGAATGAAAGCAGACTCTCTTCTTCATTAAATACAGGTACTATGATGGTGAGTTCATCGTTCATGCCAGGTTTCCCTCGTTCTTACTTTACATTTTCATAAAACCGCACTGATACAAGCAGAATTTTCAATAAAATTCCAAAACTTTATAGGATAAGGGCTTGCTTTTTGTCAAGAAAAATAACAGTCACATGGGGTAAATGGTGTTCTCTAACTTGATGTATTTATACAGATCATTTTATCCTGATTCGATAAGAATCACTCAATGGGCTCCAACTAACTCCTCATACAGGGCAAGTGTTTTTTTGCACATCAGTTCTGTGGTAAATTTTTTAGCGACCCATACTTTGGCCTGATGGCCCATATTTTTTCTTTTGTTCTGATCACTAACAGCCTCGGTCAGTACATTTGCAAACGCATCAATATCCGTGTGAGGAAAAAGCCAGCCGGTTTTCTCAGGGAGTACGGTTTCAAGACTTCCACCAAGGGCTGAGGCTGCAACAGGAACCCCCATTGCCTGTGACTCTACAGCCACCCTGCCGAATGACTCCGGATGGATTGAAGCACTGACAGTTAAATCACACAGCATAAAAGCTGCCGGCATATCATTGCAGTGTCCTGCAAACACCACACGATCTTCCAGATTTTTTTTTTGTGTTTCCTTTTTCAGCATGGCTGCATAATCCGGTTTTTCGTTTTCATCACCGATCAAAATGGCCGTCCATGGAAGTTGTTTTATCTTTTCAAGTGCAGACAAAAAAAGCATGTGCCCTTTTAACTGGGTAAATCTGCCGGGAAGCATTATGAACGGTCCTTTTTTATCTGCAAGACCCCATTTTTTCTTAAGATCATTCATTCGCTTTTGGCTTACAAGCACAGGATCAAACCGTGAAGCATCAAAGCCCCTGTTAATGGTTGTTACATGATCTCCGGAAACACCATATTTTTCACTAATATGATCCTTTATGGGGGTTGAAACGGCAATGACTCTTTCACCCTTTGTCATAATTGCAGAATAAG
>JAGLNZ010000175.1 GCA_023139225.1 Desulfobacula sp.
GCAAGCATCCCCACCCATGCAGGCAGCCGGGATCGCAGGTGCAGAATATCCACCTTTTCTTTTACAAAAAGTCTTCTTAGTCTTGGTACACAAAAAAGGGATCTGGGATTTTTATATCCTACCGGCAGGGTAATATGCTCCGACCCATTTTGAACAAGCTCATCAACCATGGGGCCGCCATTTGAAATAACAATGGAACGGTGTCCTTCTCGAACTAAAAAAGCCCCGGTTTCCAGGGTGCCCCTTTCGACACCACCGGTGATTAATTCCGGAAGCATTTGTACTATTGTAAGCGCTCTGGCCACCATTTTCTTAAAATCTCCTCAGCACATCGGCCGGCTTCATTCAAACCGGAATGGTTCGGCCAGACAACATTATCTTTCCATGCCTCAAAAGACACGATTTTATTATTTTTTTTCAACAATTCAATGCCATTGGCAATCTTATTTTTCCTGTTTTTCCAGTCCACTGACAAAACCCCGACAAGGCAGCCTGCGCTAAGCGCTTCGTAAACCATGGAAACAGAATCCGCACTCACCCAGACATATCTGCTTTTGGCATATTGATCTTCAATCCAGCCCTGGGGGGTTTTCTCAAAAGGTGTAAAAGCCATGCCGGAAAATTCCGTATCAAGCATTGCAAGCATAGATGTCATTTTTTGCGGGGTCCTGGGAGATGTGGAAACCGTCCAGAAAATATCTGTTTTGGCTTCCAAAATATGACGGACCTGAAAAATTATTTTTTCATTATTCCAGTGATGCGTTTTCTTATCCTCACCGCCAATGACAATAAGACCGTGCCTTGAATCATGGGCATTCCCGTTGTAGGCAGTGTTTGGCGGTCCCGTGGTCATAAAAATATTATTTGATTTGGGGGGTGAATCATGTTCGGGAATAAGGCAAAGATCCATGTATCTTGCAAAAGGCCAGTCAGGCGTCATGCAGGTAACAACTTTTCCCATAGTTTTTTTTTTATGCAACAGCATTGGAATATGCGTGTGCGTCCCCGTCCCTATGATAAGGTCGGTCCCCGATGATTGATCTTGTTTTTTATTCGCCAAAAAAGAAAAAATAAAGATTATCCAGTCAAAAAAAGAACGCCAAAATCCATAGTCAGGCAAAAATACGTCGGTAACCTCAACAGGTGTTAATTTAGATAAAGCCTGAATAAGGCCACGAGTCTGTTTCACGTGCCCTGCCCGTGTATCCCAATAGGCTCTAATAAATAAAGGTCTTTTATCCAAATTTTTTCCTTTTTAAATAATGGAATACGGTTTGGTTTTCCAACGGTTGTGGACCCAGAAATACTGTTCCGGGCATTGTCTGACTATTGACTCAATTGCAGATACATAATTTTGGGTATTATTTTCAATATCCTTTATGGGGCAGCCTGTGGTCTGCAAGGCAACTTCAGGTAAAAATTGCATAATGTATTTCTCGTTTTTCTTTACCATAAACATAGGAACCACGGGGGTTCCTGATCTTAACACAAGCTTTGCCAAACTATTTTTAGTACAGGCGGGTCTGCCAAAAAAATTGGTAACCACACCATTATACCAGCCTGCATTCTGATCAAACAGTGTACCAACAATACCGCCATTTTTTAAAATCGTGTCTATTTTTTTTGTTGCTCCCCCTGTATGAATCATTCTAGCCCCAAACCGTTGCCGCATTTCCAGCATCAAACGCTCCAATGGTTTAAAATCAAATTTTCGATAAATTCCATATGGTTTTTCCATACCGGCTTTTGGGAAGGATGCAACAAGAAGTTCAAAATTCCCCATATGACAGCTTAAAATAATAACACCCCTGCCTTTTTTTTGGGCCTTTTCCAAATGTCTGAAACCTTTAACCGAAAAATATTTAAATAATTCATCCTTGGATTTTGGATATGCCCAGATGACCTCAAAAAGGATGCTTGCAGTATTCTTAAAAACATTCTTTGCAAATCTTTGAGCCTGTTGTGGAGAAAATTTGTTTGGAAAAGATAAATTAATATTTTCAAGAGCAATATTTCTGTGGCGCTTATCCAGCTTATACCAGATAAGTCCCAATAAATCTGAAAAAAACTTTAAGGTTTGTCTTGGCAGCATTCCCATTAAAGTTATTATCAGCTTTATTAACCTGTATATCCTCTCATCATTCATTGCTTTTCCAGTCTTGAATTTAAAAAATCTTTAAACTTTTCTGGCTGTTCAAACTCTATTTGGATACCGATCACGACTAAATTCATTGCCCATTTTATATCCGGGTCAAGTTTTGCCCAGTCCTTTTCCGTAGTCAGGAGAACATCAGCACAAACTTTTTTAGCCATGTTGTTTATCTCAAAAACATCAGAACTTTTATACCTGTAATGATCTTTGAATTCAAGATGATGCAGGACATTAATATTTAATTTAATTGCCGAGTGATAAAAAGATTTATTATTTGCTATTCCTGAAAAAAGGACTGCTTTTTTCCCAATCAGACTATCTATGTCTATGGTATTTTCTTTTAAATTTTTGCTGCCAGCTATCTGTTGACAAACAAATGGCTGGTGAAATGTTTTAAACCAGGGGCGATCAGGATAAAGACTTAGTACCTCTTTGCTACCCTCCATATTTGTATTTTTATCCGGACTTCTTGTAAAAACAATTGCATCTGCTCTTTGGTTGGAACAAAGAGGTGTTTCTCTCAATCGGCCGGCAGGAAGAGCTCTTTTGTTGCCCAAAGGATTGGAATAATCAAACAGGAGAATATCAAGATCTCTTTTAAGCTTCAAATGTTGAAATCCGTCATCAAGTACAATCACATCAGGTTTGAATGCATCAATTGCCTTCATGCCCGCCTTGAACCTGTCTTTACCGACAACCACAGGGAAAGATCTTCTTTTGGCCATCATATATGGCTCATCCCCCGAGTCTCTGGCATCTGAAAAAATCCGGTCACCATCTGAAACAATTAGTGAATCCGCCTTGGACTTACCTTTATACCCTCTGCTGATAACAACCGGCTTTTTCCCCATTTCCTTTAAAAAGTCGACCAAATAAATGGCCATGGGTGTTTTGCCTGCTCCCCCGACTACTATATTCCCAATGGAAATAACAAAACAAGGCAGGTTTTTTTGTTTTAAAATCCCTTTCTTATATAACCTGATCCGAAACCCGGCACCAAGACCATATAGATATGAAATCCCAACCAAAAACCATTCAAAGGACAACACCCCGGGCTTAAAATTGGTGCCTGAAATATATGTCACCCTTTCTTCTATTCTATTTAACCATTTTTTAAACAATATGAAGAAGCTCCATATTCTCAATAATTCTTTGTACGGCACCGGAATTGTTTGAAAAAACCTCATAACTTCGGCTGCCCATACGCTTTTGTACCTGCCTGTTTTCCAATATGGTTTCCAGTTCACTTATCAGTTCTTTTTCAGATTCAACCTTTTTTGCACCCCCATTATCCATGAGCATTTCTGCAATCAGCATAAAATCAGACATATCAGCTCCGAAAAGAATCGGTTTTGAAAATACAGCCGGTTCCAAAGGATTATGTCCTCCCTGTTTTACAATTGATCCCCCGATAAATGCCACGTCACATATGGCATACAGTCTTGAAAGCTCTCCCATTTTATCCACCAGAATAACCTTTTGGCACTCTTGGGATTTGCCCATTTCCGACAGGAGTACCGCATGAACATCATGGGATAATAGATAGGACAATATTACCCCGCTTCTTTTGGGATCTCTCGGGGCAAGGATCATTATTAAACCCGGAAATTTCTTTTTTAGTTTTTTATATACGTCACAAAGAATGGTTTCTTCCCCTTCATGGGTGCTTCCGGCAATAAATACCTTGCTTTCCTTTTCAAAACCAAGCTGATCTCTTATACTGTCAACACGAGTTTTATCCAGATCTTGGCGGGGTTGGTCAAACTTGATATTTCCTGCAACAAATATTTTCTTTTCATCAATACCTAAGCGTTGAAACCGTTCTTTATCTAATGAGGTTTGTGCCATAATCTGCGTTAAAAAAGAAAAAAACATTAAAGAAAACTTTTTAAAAACAAGATACCCATTTAAAGAACGCTTAGAAAGTCTCGCATTAATTAAAATTACCGGAATTTGCTTTTTCTTCATCTCATATAAAAAATTGGGCCACAAGTCTGTTTCAATTATGACAACAGCATCCGGTTTTATCAATCCGCTTATTTTTTTAACACTATATCCCAGATCAAACGGGAAATATCCCAATTGATCAGCCAGGGCGGTATTTTCTCTTAATAACAATTGATCTGCCATATCAAAGCCTGTCTTTGTTGAAGTGGTAAAAATAATTCCCACGTCTTTGTGTCGGTCTTTTAAAGCCTTGACAAATGGTATGGCCGATTTTACTTCCCCCACGGAAAGCGCATGTACCCAGATTCTTATTTCTCCTGCCTGTTTAGGGTTTAACCCGGTCTTAAACCCTAAGCGCAAGGCTAAGGTGGCCCGTCTTTTTTCTGAAAACAAATAAATAAACGGCAAAAGCGGGAGAACAATAATAAATAAAATGTTAATTACTATTTTATAAAAAAAAATCATTTGATCTGGTTTTCATCATTATTATTATTCCGTATTGATCAGATATAGTATCCCCACACCCAAAAAAAATATATTGGCTGCCCAGGCGCTGATGATTGGCGGTAAAATGAGTCCATACCCCATAGAAATACAGAACCCATACATGATCTTGTAAATAAATGCGATAAAAACGCCTAGGGCAATGCCCACAGGAATATTTCCTTTAACAAAGGGTCTCATTCCCGTGGCAGCACCTATCAGAACCATAATAATACAAATAAAAGGAAATGCGATTTTCCCATTCAAATCTACTTTATAAGTTGTCGCATTATACCCTTCTTTTTCAATTTTTTTGACAAATTTTCTTAATTCAAAAAAACTCATCTCCTCGGATTTTTTTGTAACCTCACCAAGATCTTCCGGTTTAAATGTCAGGAGAATAGTCTTTTTATCATATAGTTTTACATCATAATCCACTGAATCCTTTTCATGGACCTGCTCAATAACATCTTCAAAAATCCATTTTCCCTGGGCAAAATATCCTTTTTGTGCATCAATCCTGGACTCAAGAGCAAAATTTTTACTTAAAGTCGTAATGGTGACCCCGGCAACAGATTGTTGAGCAGGATCGTAAAAATTGATATGTATCAATCTATCTTCAGACTTTATCCAGATATCCTTCCTGGCAGAAGAAATTTTTTGACTTCTTGGTATCACATTATACTTTATGTGGTATACCCTGGCCATGGTAATTGGAATAATGGTTTCCCCTAAAAAAAACATGAGCATGGCAAGAGTCACACTAACTATAATTGCCGGCTTTACAAGAAAATATATACTGATACCACTTGACCTGATGGCCAAAAGCTCGTTATTTCTATTCATCAAACCAAAAACCGTAATCGTTGCCAGCAGAATACTTGCCGGTGTCAATTGCACAAACATGAAAGGGACTTTCAACAGAACATACCCCAAGGCACTGATCAGGGAAATATCAGAATATAAAAATCTATCCATTCTGGAGAGATAATCAATAAACACGAACAGTACCAGGATCATCAATTGAATGATGCAAAAAAACCTAGCAAATTCCTTTAACCAGTATTTATGCAGGCATGACATATTTCACACCTTTTTTATAACCAATTTTTTTGCGGCCATTACAGCATTTTTCACAAAACCGGGAAGCCGGACCGGTTTTTCCTTTGCATTCCTGACAAGAAGAAAAATACCGGCTCCCCCCATGATGACATTTGGCAGCCACATCCCGATGACAGGAGATAATTTGCCTGTTTCTCCGGCTGACCACCCGGCAGCAAGAAGAAAATAGTAGAAAAGAAAAAAACAAATCCCAAGACTGAATCCTGAAGAGCGCCGTAGAGAATCTGATTGAACACCCAGGGGGAATGCAAGCAGACCTAAAGAAAGACAGGCAAAAGGAATTGAAAACTTCTCATGCAATTCCATTAACGCTGAACTCAAAAGCGCCTTGTTCTTAATACCTGATCGGATAAACCGTATCAGATCAACCAGGCTTCTCTCATTCAGCTTCTTTGATATTTCATCATCTGTTTTATTCATGCTGTTCAAATCAATATTAATATCATAATCTCTAAATTTAATATTATTCACAGAACCTTGATCAACATCCACCTGATTAATCACTCCATCATAGAGTCGTATGGTATACATCTTTGCATCTTCAAGCCGAAGCAATTTTCCCGAAGGGGCTACGGAAATGCTGATGACACCTTTTGTTCTCCTGTCTTCGATAAAGACATCCTTCAGCGCTTTTGTTTTCATATCCAAATGAGAGATATAAATCATAACATTTTCAAGGCCGCAATTAAACTGGCGTTCCTGAAGCGCCATATCCAGGCTTGATCTTGCAATCTCAATACTTAATTTTTTAAAGGATAATTTCCCCCAGGAAACACCGAAAACTGTGATCCACATGGTCATCAAAACGCCTAAAAAACAAAAAATCATTACCGGCGGCAACAGTCGGTAAAGAGAGACCCCGGCACCCTTTAAAGCAACAATCTCATTGTCTTGTGACATGCGCATAAACGTCAAAAGTATGGATATCATAACAGACATGGGAATGGTGAATTCAAAAAATCTTGGTAACGTATAAACAACCATAAGGGCAATAGATGAAATATCAGCATTATAGTTTACCACCATATTGGTGATTTCAGGTATCCGTGTCATTAAAAAAACAAATGTCAGAAAAAACAGGCTGATAGTAAAGGGAGGCAAAAGTTCCCTGAAAATATATCTGTTTATAATATTAAAATCTTTCATTTCCCCGGAAAATATAAGGTAGCGGGCAAATAGTCAAGATTTGATAATAAGATTACATGTTTTCATGCATTGATTTTCATGATAATAAATTGCCTATGAAATGTGTGATAATAGCCAGTGGCGACCTTGAATATACCAATAACATTATAAAAATTATCAAGGACACCCAACTGATCATATGTGCTGACGGCGGTGCCAGGCACTTAAGAGCATTAGATATTTTACCCCATGTAATGATCGGTGATTTTGATTCCATCGCCCCGGATGACAAGCTTTATTTTAAAAAAAACAAGGTAAAAACAATCACCTTTCCCTCGAAAAAAAACCAAACTGATTCAGAACTTTGTGTATCATGGGCGCTTGAAAACAATGCAACTGATATCACACTATTAGGTGTCACCGGCACCAGGCTGGATCACACCCTGGCCAATATTTTTCTTTTAAAAAAACTTGCCGGGCTTCAAATCCCGGCAAGAATTATAAATAAAAACAATGAAATTCATATTGTCACAAATTTTATCAAGCTGAAAGGTCGGCCCAAAGACTTGTTATCCATTATTCCTGTTACACAAAAAGTTACGGGGGTCACGCTTAAAGGACTTGAATATCCCCTGGAGAATGCAACCTTAAAAATGGGATCATCTCTTGGTATCAGCAATTCTTTTAAAGGCAATTATGCATGTGTTTCTCTTGAAAAAGGTATTTTGATCGTAACAAAATCAAAAGATTAATCTTATTTTGATTTTTCTTCCCCTTCTTCACCCTCCCCGGGAGCAGGCTCTTCTATCATGGTATGTTCTATTATAAATTCTTCCACCTTATCAATCTCGGCTGCAACAATGACATGTTCAATTGCAACCTCTTTAATAAAACCTTCCATATACGGATTTAAAACATCAACAAGTTTGGCGCTCTGCTTTTTAATTTTATTAAAATCTTTTACATCATTGAATACAAGAGAGCTTAAAAAAATAATGGCTGCCTCACGGGCTTTGGGATGCAGGGGGGGAATTTGCTGGTCAGGCATCAACTCTTTAAGCACCAGATTCATGTTCAGACATAAATACCGGTCTTTATCATTTGACCTGTTTTTATTTAAATTGACGGCAATCGGCCCCATGGGCACGATTGGGGAAAGGTCCACCTCGGACTCTGCAGCTTTCTTAGTTTTCGTCTGTTTCCAAACAATAATTCGACCGGATTCATTTTTCAGCTGCATGATAGTTTCAGTCAGCTCTACAATATCAAAAAAGCTGGTGGAATTTTTTTCCCAGATCTCTTCAATATCCGATTCTGTAACGGTGAAAATCATCTGGCCTTTTTCAATATGCCATGTTCCTTTTGCGTTCCCCTTGGATTTAACGATTTTTGAGGTCGCATCAGCAATTCTGACTGAAGAATTCCATTCTCCTTTAGGATTGGTGACTAAAAGGATATAGGCCCTGTTTCTAAATTGCATCCAGTTCCCTACAGCGAATTCATTCTGGGTTTTCTCTTGTTCTCCGCAACCGGAAATGGAAACCAAACAAGAGACACCAATCAAAAACAAAATAAAATAAACAGCAAATCTTTTCATGATGGAATCCTGACAAATTGAGTTCTAACCATTTTTTTAACGCTACCATGATGAAGAATCATGGTCAACCCACGCCCGGGTGTTTATTTCTCACTGTTATATTTTTCCCATTCGGGATATAAAGAGCATAACTTTAATAATAAGGAATAATTATGCTCATAAATACATTTATTCATATCCCGGGAATCGGCCCTGCAACAGAAAAAAAAATATGGCAGTCCAATATATTAAGCTGGAAGGATGATAATAATTTTTCATCATCAGGCCTGTCTGCCTCAAAGATAGAAAACATAAAAATATTCACAGAACAATCAAATAAACATCTTGAAAATAACAACCCTAACTTCTTTGAAGCCTTACTGCCATCAAATCAGCATTTCAGACTATTTCCCGAGTTTAGACATTCCTGCGCCTATCTTGACATTGAGACAACCGGCCTTGACGCATCCTGCCAGATTACCACCATTGCCCTGTACAACGGCAGGGATATAAAATATTTTATTCAGGGAAAAAATCTTGACGCGTTCTTAGATGAAATTCAAAAATACAGCGTCCTTATCACATACAATGGCAGAAGCTTTGATATTCCCTTTATTGAAGAATACTTCAACGTAAAATTGCCCCATAGTCAGATTGATCTGAGGTATATCTTAAAAAATCTGGGGTTCAAGGGCGGTTTAAAAAAATGTGAGAAAGCATTGGGCCTTGACAGAGAAGAGCTGGACGGTGTTGACGGATACTTTGCCATACTCTTATGGAATGAGTATAGACGCAACAAGAATCAAAAAGCGCTTGAAACACTATTGGCTTATAACATTGAAGATGTGATCAATCTTGAAACGCTTATGATTAAAGCCTATAATTTAAACATCAGAAAAACACAATTTTTTGAAACCCATAAAATAGCAGAACCTCCAAAGCAAAAAAATCCTTTGAAGGCTGATCTGAAAACCATTGAAATGTTAAAGCACCGATACTATTAAAAGACAAGGTGTTCAAAATGAGTGAACACCTTGTCTTTTAAAAAAAACTAAAACTATTAATCTCCGCAGGTACCGCCGGAGCCGCAACTTGAACATCCGGATTGTCCCAGGTCAATATTGGAGTCAAGATGGAATCCCATCCCGGTAAAATCGATTCTAATATTTTCGGCTTTTTCCATAAAATCTTTATCAACAACAAATTTCAGGCCTTTAACATCAAATGCATCATCTGTATCTTTTGGCTCGTCCAGAGCCATGGCAAGTGAAGGGCCGCCTCAGCCGCCTGAATTGAGAAAAATTCTGATGGGGGTGGGCTCCTTACCCTGGAAATAGTCATTGATCTGCACTTTTGCAGGATCTGTCAACTCAATCATTGTAAAACTCTCCTTATTCGTTTATTAATTTTTCAGGGTTCTTATGCCTGAATATTTCAATTCTAATCATGCACTTGTTGCATGTCAATGTTATGATATCTGATTTCCTTTAATTCAACCGGTTTATTCTTTATCCTGAGAAATCAAAAATTCTATATTTGAAAATTATTCTATTGTATATTGCTTTAAGTATTCCGATTATTGTAAAATACCCGGCATGAAACTGTCTGTCCCATTTATACCAGATAAAGAATACACAAATTTTTTAAAAAATAAAACCCTGAATATAGAATCAATCTATTTTTCACTTCATTCAGGTCCGGTACTCGATTCCAGAATGAGATTCAAAAAAGTTGATTTCACTGAGCTTTCAGAGGGGCTGCAACAATTTAAGCATGTTAAAAAATATAGTTTATTGAACTCCCGGTTTCTCAATCCAGACCTCTATTCTGACACTAAATTTTTAAATCAAACCCTGGATAAACTTGAATTTTTAGTCGCTCATTCAAATATCACCGGGATTGTTTTTTCCGATGCCTATTTCCTGACCGCCATGGCGGCCACAAAAAGAGATGTTATTTCCTGCCTTGAAGCGGTGCCGGGTATTAACTGCATGATTGATTCTTCACAAAAAGCGTTTTCATTTTTTGATATGATTGAACAAACCGGCTTTAAATTACCGGGAAAAATAGTCCTTGACCGATCCTTAAACAGAAACATGAACCAGCTTAAAAAAACGGGCGATGAAATTAAACAGCAGTATAACCATATAAAAATTGAACTGCTTGCCAATGAAGGCTGTATTTATCACTGTCCTTTTAAATTGGCCCATGACGCTCAAATCTCGTTTTCAAACTTAAGAATTACAACAGATAAAACCTTTCAGACAAACCGCTCCTTTGGCTGTCATGCCTATTTTTTTAAAACACCTGAAAAATTTTTTAAATCTCCGTTTATCCGTCCGGAAGACATGGATAAGTATACGAGAATAGCAGACACCATTAAACTTTGCGGAAGGACCCTGGGGTCAAATTTTCTTTTCAATTGCATCAGCGCCTATATTGAAAAATCCTATAAAGGAAATCTTTTTAACCTTATGGATGCCACCCACTGGTTATCGGAGATATGGCATATTGAGAATAAAAGGCTTGATCCCGGCTTTTTTAACGTAATAACAGGCTGTACAAAAGATTGCAAAAATTGTAGCATATGCAGTGATTTGTTTTTAAAAACAGCAACAAAGCAACCTTTGAAGATTAAAAAGTATAAGGACTGTCTATGAAAATACTTGTTACCGGTGGTGCCGGATACATTGGAAGCCATACCTGTGTTGAGCTTTTAGATGAAAATTATGACGTGGTTGTCTTAGATAATCTTTCCAATAGTTCTGAAGAATCTTTAACCCGGGTAAAAAATATTACCGGAAAATCACTTGAGTTCTACAAAGCAGATCTTTTGGATAAAAAGCAGATTATTGCTGTTTTCTCAGATCATAAAATAGATGCGGTCATTCATTTTGCAGGGTTAAAAGCTGTGGGGGAGTCTGTGTCGATCCCGTTAAAATACTTTCATAACAATCTTACCGGAACCTTGAATCTTCTTGAGGTCATGAATGACTTTAATGTAAAAAACATTGTATTTTCTTCTTCTGCAACTGTTTACGGAGATCCGGCATCCCTTCCCATAAAAGAAGAATTTCCCCTGTCGGCAACCAATCCCTATGGCCGGACAAAGCTGATGATAGAGGAAATACTCCAGGATCTTTATTATTCCGACAATAATTGGAACATTGCTTTGTTAAGATATTTCAACCCTGTCGGTGCTCACAAAAGCGGTAAAATCGGAGAAGACCCTTTTGATATCCCAAACAATCTTGTGCCTTATATTTCACAGGTGGCCATAGGATTATTACCCGAACTCAGTGTATTCGGGAATGACTATGATACCCCGGACGGAACCGGTGTCAGGGACTATATTCATGTGGTGGATCTGGCACTTGGGCACATTAAAACCCTGCCAAAACTTTTTACCAATCCTGGTATGGTGATTTATAATCTTGGAACGGGTCAAGGCTATTCAGTCCTTGAAATGATTAAAGGCTTTGAAACGGCGAGCAATAAAAAAATCGCTTATAAAATCTGCGACAGAAGACCCGGTGATATCGCAGCCTGCTTTGCAGATCCTGCCAAAGCAAAACAGGAGCTTGGCTGGCAGGCAGACAAAACACTTACCGACATGTGCAAAGACACATGGAACTGGCAAAAAAACAACCCGAACGGATACAGGAAAAATCAAGGGGAGAAATAAATATGGATGATTATCTTCCCCGTCTGAAAAAAAGTATTAAAACTGGGAAAATCGGTCAGGCAAAAACACTTCTGGCACAAATTTCCTCAAAGCCGGCACACGAAAAACAGGAAGTGCTTCAAATACTCGCCCTTGCACCTGATAAAACAGCATTTGAACTTTTATCCTTTTTAACGAGCAAAGAGCATAAAGACTCTGAAATTTACGACCGCTTGGTCCAGCTTATTATCGATCGAACGCATCTTAGCTTTAGCTTTGCCCTGATTTTATGTGAAAATGCGGACACAAAAACCATCATCCGTGCTGCTCCCTTATTAAGACACATTCTATCCAATGAAACGAATAAAAAACTTTTAAATAAAATTATCAATACCGCAGGAAAGATTAAAATCGAAAGCCTCACCGCTGACATTGCAGAATTTATTTTCTATGATGACATTGGTTTAAAAACAGAGGCTGTCAAAGCCCTTGAACGAATAGGCACATCCAGTGCATGCAGGAAACTGGAATATGCATCAAAAACTCAAAAATGCGACCAGAATATTTTAGATGCCATCCAGGTTCTTAAGGCAAAAAATTCGGCTGACAAAACCCCTTCTATTGAACAGGCTGTTGTTACGGATGGCTATCAGACCGAACTTGAACGACTTGCATCAGATGATGTTGGCAAAAGGTTCAGGGCATTTATTACCTTTTCTGAAAAAGGATCAAAAGCATCTTCTACTCTATTAAAAAACTTGAAAAGCCAAAACCAGGATCATGACCAAAACCATGATCTGATCATTAATGTTTTACGCCTGATTTCCAGAACAATCCCTGTAGAGGCGGTCAATGACATTTTTGCCATTCTTAACCCAAAAAAGGTTGATAGTACGATCAAGTTTGCCGTTTACATCGCACTTGAAGCCTTCCCGGAGCTTGAATCGGCAGCATCAGTTGTTCAAGGACTTTCGGAACCTGCCACGTTTGTTCGTATGGCCGCCGTAAAAACCTTAGACAAAAACCTGTCTGATTTTGTCTGTGCCGAAATAAAAAACAGGATTGAATCCGGCACAAAAAAAGGGGAAATACTGGCCCAGAACATTTTAGATGCCAGGGCAAAACATATTATCGAATACCTTATGATTTCAGATACCTTTTGCTATATGGCCTCAAATTACCTTGATAGAACAGCACCCATACCGGTTCTTGATACATTTATTGAGATCCTTGAAAAAAGGAAACTCAAATCAACTGCTAAAAAATATATAAATTTAAGAAAAAAAAGAATGACCCAGAAAAGAGACCCCTTCATCGTTGTCAGTTCCTCTGAAACGATTTTAAATACTTACAGCAAGCTGATTTCTTCATGCGGATTTTCAAGCCTCACATTTCAGCGATCCCAGGATGCATTTGAGGCCATTGTCTCACAAAAACCATCTGCCATTATCTGTGATCTTTTTTTAAATGATATGACCGGGATGGATTTTGCAGGAGAGGCAAGGGGACTCTATTCAAAAGATGATGTACCCATCATCATATCAAGACTGCAAAAAAGTCTGGCTAAAAAACAACTTCAAAAAGAGCTGGATAATGCAGGAGTGAATGCCATATATGAATTCCCTGCAAAAATAAGTCAGATAAAATCATGGATAAAATAAGGATACAAACTTGAACAGCAGGCCTGTTACCCTGGGAGCAAGATTAAAACGATACCCCTCGATTCAAACCCTGGGGTTTAAACCCAATTTTCAGGATTATTCCGCCCGGGAGCAAACGCTGATTCTGAACGCCAAAAAAATCTATTACCCTACAGCCTTTTACGCAGACCTGTTTAATGCCATGGGAAAAGAAACATTCCCAAGTTTTCATACCTATAAATTTGCCCAGGACAAGATAAAACAGACAGCCATCTTTAATATGCTTGGTATTCCCCACCCAAAAACAAAAATTTTTTACGGAAAAAAACAAAAGCAGACCATCCATAAATATTTTGACTTCCCGTTTATTGCTAAAAAAGCCAAAGGATCGGCTAAAGGCAATGATGTATACCTGATTCAAAGCAATGAAGATCTTTCATGCTATTTGAAAAATAAAGGTCCGGCCTATATCCAGGAATATCTTCCCATTGACCGGGATATGAGAATTATTATTATCGGCAAAAAAATCAGGCTTGCCTATTGGCGAATTGCATCCAAAGACAATTTTAAAACCAATCTTTCCCAGGGCGGGACCATCGACTTTGGCTCTCTGCCCCCAAAAGCCCTTGATCTTGCACTCATGACAGCGTCAAAATGCGGATGGGATGATGTGGGGATTGATATCATTGAGTACAATAGCCAATTCTATGTTCTGGAAGGCAATATGAAATACGGAACAAAAGGGTTCCAAAAAGCAGGCATCCACTATAAAAAAATGCTGGAAACTCTGATCGTGGAAGGCAGGGTTTAACTTTTACAACATCAAAGTGATTTCATTTAGATTTAAGAAAATCACCGGTATGTTTATTCATTCGCTCCCATATGGTTTTCACCCTTTGCCGGGTATTTAAAAGATAAGCAGACTCAGGTTGTTTCGGCCAGGACCGTCTAAAAGATTGATCAAGGTACCAGTAGGATTTTATATTTGAAATTTAATTTGTCCTGTACCACTAAACGTTGTAAGTTGGTTTTTATTAAAATTAGTAAGAATATCTTGGGAACTCCATGCGGTTTTATTTGATTTATGAAGACAAAAGAAAACTTTATCCACGAATTAAAAGATATTATATCAGCAAATTATACCATTGGTGATTTGATAGATTTTGAACAAATTCATCTGGGGGC
>JAGLNZ010000176.1 GCA_023139225.1 Desulfobacula sp.
GCATGGAAAAGGTTCCCCTGCCCTGACTGGCAGATCGAAGAGCTGTGGAGTATCCAAACATTTTAGCCAAAGGAACCACAGCTTTTATAATCTGAATTCCCGACTTTGGATTAATGGATTCCACCTTTCCGCCCCTTGCATTTAAATCAGATATGGCATCCCCCATGTAAGCGTCCGGAACAAACACCTCAACTTCCATGATAGGTTCAAGAAGTGCTAAAGACGCATTCTCCAGAGCGTCCTTACATGCCATGGATGCACATACGGAGCAGGCAAGCTCCGAACTTCGATCATCAAAGACAGCTTCTTCAAGCACAATGGCAATATCAACCAGGGGATATCCCTTAAGATATCCTCCTTCAAGACTCTCCCGGATTCCTGTTTCAATGGCCAAAAGATATTGTTCAGGAATTTTCTCATCCCCTATTCTAGATTCAAAGGTAATCCCCTCACCACGGCTTAAAGGTTCAAGGCTGATAGTGATACTTGCAAAATGTGCCTTGCTTAAAATTTCTCTTTCAAATACTGCATGGCCTTTTGCCTTTGAAGAAAGCACTTCCCTGTAAACAACCTGGGGGGTCCCCACATTGACATTGGTTTTAAACTCTTTCAGCATCCTTGAAATAATAATCTCAAGATGGAGTTCACCCATGCCGGATAAAATTGTCTGGCCGGTTTCTTCATCCCGGTTCACCTTTAAGGTCGGATCTTCGATGGTAAACTTTCCAAGCACATCATCCAGCTTTTCCTGATCAGCATGGGTTTTAGGCTCTATAGCAATGGAAATTACAGGATCTTCATATTCCATTTTTTCAAGAAAAACAGGGTAGTCCTGGGAACATAAGGTATCGCCGGTTCCTGAATCCTTTAATCCGACAATACCAATAATATCACCGGCTGCTGCCTCCTTTAACCGCTCTCTTTTATTGGCATGCATTTGAAGAATTCTGGACAATTTTTCTTTTTTATTTAACAAGGGATTGAACACTTCCGATCCTACCTCTAATCTACCCGAATAGATCCTGGCAAAAGAAAGCTTTCTTCCTTCAATCATGGAGACTTTAAAAATCAAGGCTGCCAGCGGGCCGTTTTTTTGGGGCAAAAATTCCAATTCTTCTTCAGTCTCTGGGTGTATGCCTTTAACAGGCGGAACATCCTGGGGACTTGGCAAATATAACTCTATGCCATCGAGTAATGGCTGAATTCCTTTATTTTTTAGGGCGCTGCCGCAAAACACCGGCACGATCTGCCTTGAAATAGTTGCATCCCGGATTGCTTTGATGATTTCCTCTACTAAAATATCCTCTTCCGAAAGATATTTTTCCATTATCTCATCGTTGACTTCAGATATGGCTTCAAGTAATTTTTCCCGATATTCGCAAGCTATCTCTTTAAATTCAGGGGCAATGTCCTCTTTTGAATATTCAGCACCCTTGGTTTCATCATCCCAGACAATCTGTTTCATGTTAACAAGATCAATGACACCGGCAAAATTATCTTCCGAGCCCATGGGCAGTTGCAGCATCACAGGATTTGCCATGAGCTTCTCTTTTATGGCGTTGACAGCACCGAAAAAATCCGCACCGATTCTGTCCATTTTATTGACAAAGGCCATCCTGGGAACCGAATATCGGTCTGCCTGTCTCCACACCGTCTCGGATTGGGGTTCAACCCCCCCCACGGCACAGAAAACACCAATGGCGCCATCCAGAACTCTTAACGCCCTTTCCACCTCAACGGTAAAGTCCACATGCCCCGGTGTATCAATAATCTGGATAAGAGACTTATTCCATTCACAGGTAGTCACAGCAGAGGTGATGGTGATCCCTCTATCCTGTTCATCCTGCATCCAGTCCATGACTGCTTCACCATCATGAACTTCCCCGATTTTATAAGACTTCCCGGTGTAGTAAAGGATCCTTTCCGTTACAGTAGTTTTACCTGCGTCAATGTGGGCCATGATCCCGATATTTCTAAACTGACTGATATTCTTTTTTTTGCTCATTTTACAATCAACATATTTGTTTTATAAAAAAATTCAAGGTCGATATGACCGGCCAGCGTCAATGCATCATTACCCTGAGTCAGTATTTTAACCATTTTTATTCCTGGGATATTCACGGTTAATGAATTCACCATTGAATATATGGCCAAAAGCTCAGAGCCCGTATCCATATTTTCTATTATTGCAGGTTCCACACTCAGATCAATATATGCCTTTCCGTCATCTGTAATAAAAAAAGAATTTATCTTTGTATCCTTAGGCCAGGTCGCCTCAAGATGTGCAAGTCGCGGGCCTTCAATCAGAGTTTTAATAATTTCCATGCCCAGCTCGTGTGAATCAAGGGTTGAAGGGAACTTTTTTTTAACTGATTTCAAGGCTGTCTTGTGCTTATCTGCATAATAAACAAAACCCTCAAAAAGATTTTCAAAACCCGTGATCTGATCCTCTTTCATACTATTTTCTGCAAAACAGACACCCGATTGTGCAAAAAAGGTCAGAAAAATAAAAAAAATAATCTTGCCCCGCTTGGATTTCATAACCAAACTCTTGATAAATTCTTTAAATTAAAATGATATTTGATACAGTATTGCCTAAAATGTGTCAAGAAAATATCCCTTGCAAATCAGTTACGGGTTTAATAAAATTAATATTTTAAAAATTAGCAATCAAATATATACCTTTAAATATTCTCAGGAGTGAATAAAACTTTATGATACCCGGATTTGAAGCGCTTGTTGAACAAAGAATAAAAAAAGCCCAGAAAGATGGTGAGTTTGATAATCTTAAAGGCACGAACAAGCCACTGAAATTTGAAGATCAGAATGTCCCGCAGGAATTGCGGCTTGCACATAAAATATTAAAAAATTCCGGTTTTCTTCCACCGGAAGTTGAACTTAAAAAAAAAATTACTCAAACCGAACAATTGCTTGAAACCGCCCAGATTGATTCTCCTGAAAGACTGAAAGTTCAAAAGAAACTGAATTACCTTTTTACCAAATTAAGCACAATAAGGGGGGACAGCTCTTGTTCTCCCATTTTGTCGGATGGTTACCGCAACAATATTATTAAAAAAATGTCATGAATTTTTGGAATAAAGATAAAGACGGACTTTTCAAAAGCATTTTTACAGCTTATTTCATCTTGCTGGCACATGTAATTTTACTGGCAGGCGTAGGCGTCACTGTTGTTCTGTTCAAGGGGGTATATCACTACCTGCCCTGGATAATGGGTTGTATCGGCATTTTAGTCCTGGCAATTGCCTGGATTTTCTATCGGCGGATGAGAAAAAGTTCTTCTGATATAAAAGATATTCTTGCCATGCCACAGTTCCGGGACAAAACAGTTGAAGTCAGGCTTCTCGGGGGCCTTGCCTCCTTTAAAATAACAGCAAAAGAAAATCAACCCATGCTCATTGATCATCATCTCTCAACTGCCTCAGACAGACTCCTTATTGAAAACGACGTCAACAAAACACAGAGGGAAATTTTAAAACTGACGGCACTTTTGGATAAGGATCTTATCACCAGAGAAGAGTTTGATAAAGCAAGACAAAACATTATCCAGGGATAAAAAAAGGAGTTTACTATGAAAAAAATCAGGCTGGCTCTTTTATCCGGCGGGGTTTCTTCGGAAAGACAGGTATCTCTTAACAGCGGCAAACAGGTATTTGATGCTCTAGATAAGGATAAGTATGATATTGCCCTGTATGATCCAAAAACAGATCTGAAACAACTGGTCATTGATGCAGACAAGATTGATGCAGCCCTGATCATCCTGCACGGCCCTTTTGGAGAAGACGGTACGGTTCAGGGGCTTTTGGATCTGCTTGATATTCCTTATCAGGGTGCCGGGGTTTTAGGAAGTGCCATGGCCATGAACAAACTTGTAGCCAAAAGACTTTATGACGGTGCCGGGGTTCCGACGCCTTCCTATCTTTCATTTTCAATGAATGACAACATCGAACCATTAAAAATTGTGGAAGCCTTAGACCTTCCTTTGGTGGTGAAACCT